>NZ_RAZO01000149.1:26498-66130 GCF_004307535.1 Pseudomonas sp. Sample_9 | reverse complement strand
GTGATCGTCTGTACTGGCTGTCGACCGGTGCGTACACCACCAGTTACAGCGCGGTTGAGTTCAATGGGTTTCCGCCGTTGAAGTCGTTTTACGTTTAAGCGCTGAATCGGTAATGCAAAAAGCCCATGATGTGTCATGGGCTTTTTTGTGTCTGGCTTTGAGATTGGTGGTGTGCTTTCGATCTATCCCCCTCACCCCAGCCCTCTCCCCCAAGGGGGCGAGGGGGAAAGGGAGCAGATCGGGGGCTCTTCAAAACCTGAGGTCGACTGGATATCTCAGGTCGGTGTACCTGGAACATCCAACTCGGTCAGTCCCCTCTCCCTCTGGGAGAGGGTTAGGGTGAGGGTTATTGGCACCGAAGCGCATACCGCCCAGCCAACGCCTGAATCTTCGGATCTACAGCACTCGCCAGCGCCTGACTCGCCACCCGCAGAAAATTCAGATTGCCGCCGGCCAAGGCTTTCTCAAGCCATATGACTGCGTCATCGATCCGGCCTTCATCGGCCAGCACCGCCGCATGACTGAACTGCCCACGAAAATCCCCAGCTTCAGCCGAACGCCGATACCACTCGCGCGCCGCCAGCGGATCCGCTGGACACACCTGCCCTTCCTCCAGATAGCGCCCCAGCAGATTCATCGATTTCGCATGGCCCAACTCAGCCGCGCGCCGGTACAACGCCAGCGCCTGCTGATGATCAACCGTCACCCCGCGCCCGGTCGCCAGCAAGTTGGCCAGGTTGTACATCGCCCAATCAAGACCCGACTCGGCAGCGATTCGATAATGCTGCGCCGCCACCGAGGCATCCGCCGCACATCCCCAACCATGCTCATGACAACGCCCGAGCATGTTGCGCGCCATCAGATGCCCGCGACTGGCGGCAATAGCGAACCAGCGCAGCGCCAATGGCTGATCCTGGGCGATGCCTTGGCCATCCAGCAGGATCTGCCCAAGCAGCGCCTGCGCTTCAACCTCACCCTCGCCCGCCGCGAGCAAAATCGCTTGCGCAGCGCGGGCCGGGCTTTCTTCAAGCATTGCCGCGAACCCGGCCGCATCGAGGACTTCCTCGCGGCGCAACTGGAAACTCATACCTCGACCCAACGCCGCAGCAAGTTGTGATAAGTGCCGGTGAGGCGGATCAGCGAAGGGTGATCGGGCACGTCCTGGGTCAACTGCTGAATCGCGCCGTCCATCTCGAACAGCAAGGCGCGCTGGCTGTCTTCGCGCACCAGGCTCTGCGTCCAGAAGAATGAGGCGTAACGCGCGCCGCGAGTGACGGCATTGACCTTGTGCAAACTGGTGCCCGGATACAACACCATGTCGCCGGCTGGCAGCTTCACTCGCTGGGTGCCGTAGGTGTCCTGAATCTCCAGTTCGCCGCCGTCGTAATCTTCCGGTTCGCTGAAAAACAGCGTCGCCGACAAATCGGTGCGCACCCGCTCGATGCTGCCCTTGGGCTGGCGCACGGCGTTGTCGATGTGAAAATCGAAACTGCCTCCGGCCGTGTAGCAGTTCACTAGCGGCGGGAAGACTTTGTGCGGCAGTGCGGCAGACATGAACAGCGGATTTTTCCACAACCGCTCCAGCATCGCCGCGCCGATTTCTTTCGCCAGCAGGTGGCCTTCGGGCAGTTGCAGATTGTGCTTGGCCTTGGCCGACTGGAAGCCGGCGGTGATCTTGCCGTCGGCCCAATCCGCTTGCTCCAGGGCCTGGCGGATGCGCTGCACTTCGTCTTTTGCGAACAGCCCGGGAATGTGCAGCAGCATGGCGATGTCACCTGATGGCAAGAAGGCGGCAATGGTATTGATTCTTATTGACTGTGTAAAACCCCCAAGACGGATGAACAAGCAGAAACCGTAAGGGCAAATTGTAAAGAATGTAAATTCAATGCGAATAACAATGTTTCGCAATTGATACGAATACCTGTTTACCCTATATTCCGCCGCCTCAAATCCTTGGGGAGGGGAATAAAAATGGCACGTCAACACGCACAATTACCGGTCAGTTCACCACGTCTGCTCGCCTCGGCAATCGGTGTCGCAATCACCGCCGGCTCCGCTGGGCAGATGGTCTTCGCGGCGGAAAAAACCGACAGCAAAGCGTCCGGCAACGCCATCGCCCTGGACGCCACCGCCATCACCGGCGAAGCCCAGGACTCGACGTCCTACCAGGTCGAAAAAGCCTCCTCGCCCAAGTACACCGCGCCGCTGGTCGACACGCCGCGCTCGGTCACCGTCATCCCGCAACAAGTGCTCAAGGACACCGGCGCGCTGAACATGCAGGACGCGCTGCGCACCGTGCCGGGCATCACCTTCGGCGCCGGTGAAGGGGGCAACCCGCAGGGCGATCGTCCGTTCATTCGCGGCTTCGACGCCCAGGGCGACACCTATCTGGACGGCGTGCGCGACACCGGTTCGCAGAGCCGCGAGATCTTCGCTGTGGAAAACATCGAAGTCAGCAAAGGCCCGAACTCGGCGATTGGCGGTCGCGGCGCAGCCGGCGGCAGCATTAATCTGGTGAGCAAGAAAGCCCATCTGGGCAACTCGTTCGATGGCGGCTTCACCTACGGCTCCGACCAGACCCAGCGCTACACCCTCGACGGCAACTACGTGTTCAGCGACAGCGCTGCCGGCCGTCTCAACCTGATGAGCCACGAGAGCAACGTCGCCGGTCGCGACAAGGTCGATTACGACCGCTGGGGCATCGCGCCGTCGCTGGCCTTCGGCCTGGGCACCGACACCCGTGTCAACCTCGACTACTACCATCTGGAAAGCAACGACACCCCGGACTCGGGCATCCCTTACACCATTCCCACCGGTGGTTCGGCCGCACGCACCAAGTCCAACCCGGACAAGCCATACGCCGGTGGCGATCACGACAACTTCTACGGTCTGGATCGTGACTTCCGCAAGGGCCGCACCGACACCGCGACCTTCGCCATCGAGCACGACCTGAACGATGCGCTGACCATCAAGAACACCCTGCGCCACGGCAGCAGCATGCAGGATTACATCCTCACCCAGCCGGACGACAGCAAGGGCAACGTCAACAACGGCAGCGTCTGGCGTCGCGCCAACACGCGGGTGAGCAATACCGAAACCACCACCAACCAGACCGACCTGTTCGGCACCTTCTACGTGGCCGGTTTCAAGAACAGCTTCTCCACCGGTGTCGAATACACCCGCGAGCAGAGCGAGAAATCCTCGTACAACGTCAACACCGACACCACGCCGCGCACCAGCGCTGTCACCACCAACTGCAACCCGGGCCTGATCGGCGCTGCCAGCGGTTACAACTGCACCTCGCTGTCTAACCCGAATCCGAACGATCCGTGGAACGGCGCGATCTCGCGCAACTACGCCGGCACCGACACCCAGGCCGACACCTACGCGCTGTACGTGTTCGACACGCTGGAGTTGACCGAGCAATGGCTGGTGAACATGGGCCTGCGCTACGACCACTTCGACACCGACTACAAAACCTACAACGCCGCAGGCACCACCACCTCCAAGGGTGATGACACCAGCGAATTCGTCACCGGCCAGTTCGGCGTGGTCTACAAACCGGCGGAAAACGGCAGCATCTACGCCTCTTATGCAACTTCGGCGACACCGCCGGGCAACACCTTGGGCGAAGGTCAGGAAGGAAATCCGCTGGGCGGCACCCCGGATCGCAGCGGCAACCTGCTGAGCAGCGACATGGAGCCGGAAACCACCAAGAACTACGAAATCGGCACAAAGTGGGACCTGCTCAACGATCGCCTGTCGCTGACCGCCGACATCTTCCGCACCGAGAAGGAAAACGCTCGCGTGCAGGTCGACACCAGCTCCTACGAGAACGCCGGCAAGACCCGCGTACAAGGCTTCGAACTGTCGGCCAGCGGCAAGATCACCGACAAGTGGCAGGTGTTCGCCGGTTACGCCTTCATGGACAGCGAACAGGTTGACGGTGGCCCGCTGGGTCGTGCCAACGACGGCAACGATCTGCCGAACACACCGAAAAACAGCGCCAGCCTGTGGACCACGTATCAGGTCACGCCGAAGCTGACGATCGGTGGTGGCGCGTTCTACGTCGACGACGTCTACGGCAGTGTGGCGAACACGACAATGGTCGATTCGTACGTGCGTTACGACGCGATGGCGGCCTACAAGCTGACCAAGAACGTCGACCTGCAACTCAACGTGCAGAACCTGAGCGACGAAACCTATTACGACAAAGCCTTCTCGACCCACTTCGCCAACCAGGCGGCGGGCCGCACGGCGCTGTTGAGCACCAATTTCCACTTCTGACCGATGTGAAAACCTGTGGGAGCGAGCTTGCTCGCGAAAGCGGTGGCTCAGTGAAGTCGATGCTGACTGACACGACGCCTTCGCGAGCAAGCTCGCTCCCACATAAGATCTGCGAAACGGATCAGGCCCCGTTCATTCAGTTGAACGGGGCTTTTGTGTGTAACGCAAAACGCATCTTGATAACCCACGGCATAATGCGCGCCGTGATGACAATTTCCGAACGGACGGCGAGTGACGTGTTGAAGAAAACCCTGTTCCAGTTGCACTGGTTTTTTGGCATCACCGCAGGGCTGGTGCTGGCCCTGATGGGCATCACCGGCGCGGCCTATTCGTTTCAGGACGAGATCCTGCGCGCGCTGAATCCGTCCGTTCTGCAGGTGGAAAAGCAGGTCGCCGGCGTGCTGCCACCCGTGGAACTGGTGGAGCGCATTGAAGCCGCGTCCGGCAAGAAAGTCGCGATGCTCTGGGTCGAGACCGACAGCGGTCACGCCGCACGGGTATTCTTCACGCCGCCAAAGGGCGAACGGCGTGGCGAAATGCGCTACTTCGACCCGTACACCGCCGAGTTCAAGGGCGACGCCACCGGCCAGGACTTCTTTGGCCTGATGCTGCAACTGCACCGCTTCCTCGCCATGGGCGACACCGGGCGCAACATCACCGGCGCCTGCACCTTGATGCTGTTGTTCTTCTGCCTTTCTGGTCTGTATTTGCGTTGGCCGCGTCAGTGGAACAGCTGGCGCGTGTGGTTGACCCTGGACTGGAAAAAGAAAGGCCGCGCGTTCAATTGGGATCTGCACTCGGTGGCCGGCACCTGGTGCCTTTTGGTCTATCTGCTGCTGGCGTTGACCGGCTTGTCATGGTCGTACGAGTGGTACAACAAAGGCCTGACCCGACTGCTTTCCGACGCGCCGCAAAACGAACGCGTACGCGGCGGTCGCGGCCCGGCGCCGGAAGGTCCGGCACCGACCGCCGACTACGCGGCGATGTGGAGCAGCATCTACAGCGCTGCCGGCCCGGGTCTGGCCGGGTACAACATTCGCATGCCGGCGGTGGCCGGCCAGCCGGCGACGGTGTTCTACCTGCTCGACAGCTCGCCCCATGACCGCGCGCTGAATCAGATCACCCTCGACCCGGCGACCGGCGTGGTCAAACGCGTCGACCGCTATGCCGACAAAAGCTTCAAGGCCCAACTGCTGACCAGCATTTATGCACTGCACGTCGGAAGTTATTTCGGCCTCGTCGGGCGCATCATCGTGACGATTGCGGCGGTGTGCATGCCGCTGTTCTTCATCACTGGCTGGCTGCTATACCTCGATCGTCGACGCAAGAAAAAGCAGATCAAGGATGCCCGCCAAGGCCTCGCGCAACCGTCCGCCGATGCTTCGGCATGGCTGATCGGCTTCGCCAGCCAGAGCGGTTTCGCCGAACAATTGGCGTGGCAGACCGCCGGACAATTGCAGGCCGCCGGATTGCCGGTCAACGTGCAGCCGCTGGCCAATCTGAGCGAACAGGATCTGCGGGACTCGAACAACGCATTGTTCGTGGTCAGCACCTTCGGCGACGGCGAAGCGCCGGACAGCGCCCGTGGTTTCGAACGCAAAGTGCTGGCCAAGGCCTCGACGCTCGACAGCCTCAACTACGCCGTGCTCGGCCTCGGCGATCGGCAGTACGCGCACTTCTGCGGCTTCGCCAAGCGCCTGCATCAATGGCTCGGCGAGCACGGCGGCAAGACCTTGTTCGCCCCGGTGGAAGTCGACAGCGGCGATCCCTACGCGCTGCGTCACTGGCAAACCCAACTCGGCCAGCTCACCGGGCACGCGCCGAGCGAAACCTGGCAAGCACCGAGCTACGACAACTGGACGCTGGTCCGTCGCGAACTGATGAACCCCGACAGCAGTGGCGCGCCGGTCTTTCTGCTCGGCCTCAAAGCCCCGGACACCCGCAGCTGGCTGGCCGGTGACCTGGTCGAAGTGCTGCCACGCAACTGCCCGTGGGCCATCGAACATTTCCTCGACGGCCTCGGCATTCGGGGCGAAACTCAGGTGAAGGTCAACGGCATCGACGAGCCCCTGGAAGTGGCCCTCGCCTCACGGCAATTGCCCGAACACCGCGCACATCTGGTCGGTTTGCATGCGCAGTCGCTGGTCGACGCGATGGTGCCGCTGGCGATGCGCGAATACTCGATCGCCTCGATTGCCGCTGACGGCGTGCTGGAACTGATCGTGCGCCAGGAACAGCACAACGACGGCAGCCTCGGCATCGGCTCCGGCTGGCTCACCGAACACGCGCCAGTGGGCGGCAGCATCAGTCTGCGCGTGCGGCGCAACAGCGGTTTCCATCTGCCTAACGAACCCGTGCCGATGATCCTGCTGGGCAACGGCACTGGCCTGGCCGGCCTGCGCAGCCTGCTCAAGGCACGCATTGCCGATGGTCAGCAGCGGCAGTGGCTGCTGTTCGGCGAGCGCAACCGTGAGCACGACTTCCTCTGCCGCGCCGAGCTCGAAGAGTGGCTGGTCAATGGTGATCTGGCGCGGCTGGATCTGGCGTTTTCCCGCGATCAGGCTGAAAAGGTTTATGTGCAGGATCGCTTGCGTGAGTCGGCGGATGAATTGAAGAAATGGTTGGCAGATGGTGCCGTCATCTATATCTGCGGCAGCCTTCAAGGTATGGCCTCAGGCGTCGACCAGGCCCTCAACGATATCCTCGGCAGCGCCGAAGTCGAACGCCTGATCGAACAGGGCCGCTATCGCCGGGACGTTTACTGACCAAACACCATCCCCTTGTGGGATCGAGCCTGCTCGCGAAGGCGATTTAACAGTCAACATTGGTGTTGGCTGTAAGTCCGCTTTCGCGAGCAGGCTCGCTCCCACAGGGGACGCGGTGCTCAGACCGGTTGGAGTTTCTGTTCGAAAACAGCGATGCCATCCAGATCCCGCAACACCACACTCATCTCCCCGCTCTGCCCTTCGATATTCACCTCGCCAAAAAACTGAAACCCGGCAAACGGCGAGGTGTTCTGTGCGGGCGGTGCTTTCTCGAACACCACCTCAGGCCCAAATGTCTTGTCCAGTGGATTCGGCCCGAAACTGCCGGCGTTCAACGGCCCGGCGACGAATTCCCAGAACGGTTCGAAATCCTGGAACGCGGCGCGGTCCGGGTGGTAGTGATGCGCCGCGCAGTAGTGCACGTCCGCCGTCAGAAACACGAAATTGCGCACCTGCTGCGAGCGCAGAAAGCCGAGCAATTCGGCAATTTCCAGTTCGCGCCCCTGCGCCGGGCCGGGGTCGCCGTTGGCCACGGCTTCCCAGCGTGCAACGCCTGGGCTGACCTCGCCGTCGGGGACGCCAAGGCCGATGGGCATGTCGGCGGCGATGACTTTCCACTGCGCCGTCGACGCCTGCAATTCACGCTTGAGCCAGTCCAGCTGTTCACGGCCGAGAAACGGTTTTGCCGCGCCCAGGTTGGCATCGTTGGCTTCGCGATAGCTGCGCATATCCAGCACGAATACGTCGAGCATCGGCCCGTAACTGAGCTTGCGATAAATGCGCCCGCCGCCGTCCGCCGCCTGCAAGCGCATCGGCGCATATTCCAGCCACGCCTGCCGGGCGCGGCCGACCAGCTTGTGGATATCTTTCTCCTGATAACGCTCATCCAGCTGCTTGCCCGGCGACCAGTTGTTGACCACTTCGTGGTCGTCCCACTGCCAGATCTGCGGCACTTCGGCGTTGAAGCGGCGGATGTTTTCGTCCATCAGGTTGTAGCGATAGTTGCCGCGATAATCGTCGAGGGTCTGCGCGACTTTGCTCTTGGCTTCGGTGGTGATATTGCGCCAGATGCGCCCGCTTTCGGTGGTCAGTTGCGCGGGCACCGGGCCGTCGGCGTAGATGGTGTCGCCGCTGTGGATAAAGAAGTCCGGCAGGCGCAGGCGCATCGCTTCGTAGATACGCATGCCGCCGATGTCCGGATTGATCCCGAAGCCTTGGCCTACGGTGTCACCGCTCCAGACAAAACGGATGTCGCGCCTGGCCGTTGGCACGCTGCGCAGATGGCCGAACCACGGTTCGCTGGCGACGCCACTCTGGGCATCTTCGAAGTGCACGCGATAGAAGATTGCCTGGTTGGCCGGCAGGCCGGCGAGTTCGACGCGGGCGGTGAAATCGCTGCGCGCATCGGCCAGTGGCGAGACGAATTTGCGCGGGTTGCCGAACAGGCTGCCGGTGTCCCACTCGACCACCATACGCGCCGGGCGATCGCTGCGGCTCCAGATCATCGCGCGGTCGCCGAGCAGGTCGCCAGACTGCACGCCGTCGGTGAGCTGGGGACGATCCTTGACCGAAGCAATCACCGCCGGCGCCAGCCCCGGCAGCAACAGCCCGGCGCCGACCGCTTGCATGACGCGACGCCGACCGAGATTGAAATCGCTCATGGTGTTCTCCCTGCAAAAGGGAAAACTTAAGCATGGGTGTATGAACCCGCTATGACAATGCAGACTCCTGTGGGAGCGAGCCTGCTCGCGAAGGCGTCCCGCCAGCTACCACATCTTCAGCTGACACTCCGCTTTCGCGAGCAGGCTCGCTCCCACAGGGATTTGGTGTTGTCGGTCAGGCGTTGACGGGGTCGACTGCCAGTTCGACAGCCTCAGGCCTTTTGAGCAGCGCATACACCACCGCCGTGACCAGACTCCCCGCGATGATCGCCAGCAGATACAGCAGCGCATGGTTGATCGCATTGGGGATCGCCAGCACAAACAAGCCACCGTGCGGCGCCATCAGTTTGCAGCCGAAGTACATCGACAAGGCGCCGGTCAGCGCGCCGCCGGCGATGCTCGCCGGGATCACCCGCAGCGGGTCTTTCGCAGCAAACGGAATCGCCCCTTCGGAGATAAAGCACAGGCCGAGCACGAAAGCCGCTTTGCCGGCCTCGCGCTCGGTCTGGGCGAACTTGCGCCGGGCAATGAAGGTGGCGATGCCCAGGCCAATCGGCGGCACCATGCCGGCGGCCATGGTCGCGGCCATCGGTGCGTAACTCTGCGAGGCCAGCAGCCCCACCGAAAACGCATAGGCAGCCTTGTTGATCGGCCCGCCGAGGTCGACGCACATCATGCCGCCGAGCAATACGCCGAGCAGAATCGCGTTGGTGGTGCCCATGCTGTCGAGGAACTGGGTGAGCGCGGCGAGCATGCCGGCGACCGGTTTGCCGACCACGTAAATCATCACCAGGCCGGTGGCCAGACTGGCCAGCAACGGGATGATCAGAATCGGCTTCAACGCTTCCAGGCTCTGCGGCAATTTCACATAGCGGGCGATGGCTTTGGCCGCATAACCGGCGATGAAGCCGGCAATGATCCCGCCGATGAATCCGGCGCCCAGAGTGCCTGCGAGCAAGCCGCCGATCATCCCCGGCGCCAGGCCCGGGCGGTCGGCGATCGAGTAGGCGATGTAACCGGCGAGTAGCGGCACCATCAGTTTGAACGCGGTTTCGCCGCCGATCTGCATCAACGCCGCCGCCAGCGTGCCTTCTTCCTTGTAAGCGGTGATGCCGAACACGAAGGACAACGCGATCAGCAAACCACCCGCCACCACCATCGGCAGCATGTACGACACACCCGTGAGCAGGTGCTTGTAGACGCCGGTTTTCTCGGACTTGGCCGGGGCCTTGCCGTCGCTTGCCGCACTTTCGACAGCGCCTTCGGCCAGGGCTTTTTTCAGGGTCGCTTCTGATTGCTTCAGCGCAACGCCCGTGCCGCAGCGATAGATCTTCTTGCCGGCGAAACGCTCGGTGGCGACGTCGATATCTGCCGCCAGCAGCACCACGTCTGCCTCGGTGATGGCCGTTGCGCTGAGTGGGGTTTTCGCGCCGACCGAGCCTTGGGTTTCGACCTGCAATTCATAGCCCAGGCGCTTGGCAGTCTGCTGCAACGCTTCGGCGGCCATGAAGGTGTGGGCGACGCCGGTCGGGCACGCGGTGATAGCAACGATGCGCGGCGCACGGGGCGTATCGATCGCCGGTTCGACTTCGCTGGCCACGTAGACTTTGGCTTCTTCAGCACCGCGACGCAGCACCGCTTCGACATCCTGCAAGGCCTGCGCCGGAGCAATCTGGAACACGCGCTTGCCGACAAAACGGCGCATGTCTACCGCGCCGGTGGCAACCAGCAAAACCCACTCGGCGGCTTCGATGGTCGCCGCCGACAATTCGCGTTCCGGGTGCGCCGGATCGACCACTTCAACGCTGGTGCTCCAGCCCTGACGCTGCGCCGCTGCATCGAGCAGACGCGCGCACAGCACACTGGTGACCATGCCGTTCGGGCAAGCCGTAACAATGGCTAACTTCATGACAAACCCTCTTATTGTTCTGTCAGGGGACGCACGCGCACGCCCTGTTCGAGCTGCGCCAGTTGCGCAGCGTCGTTGATGCCAAAACCGATCTGGGTCACCGCCATCGCCGCAATCGCGGTGGCGGTGCGCAGGGTTTGCTCGGGGGTGTCGGCGCTGAGCAGACCGTGGAGCATGCCGGCGAGCAAGGAATCGCCGGCACCGACCGTGCTGGCCACGCTGACCTTCGGCGGCGAGGCATGCAGGGCCGAGCCGACACTGAACCAGTTGACCCCGTCAGCGCCGTGGGAGATCACCACGTGCTCGATGCCTTGGCCGTGCAAACGTGCGGCGGCTTGTGCTTCAGCGATCGGCGACACCACTTCGCAGCCAAGTGCGTGGGCCAATTCTTCGGTGTTCGGTTTGATCAGCCAGGGGCTGGCCTGCAACGCAGCGCGCAAGGCTTCACCACTGGAATCGAGGGCGACTTTCAAGCCGAGCGCGTTCAACCGTTCAATCAGCTCGCGCAACCATTGCGCGGTGACGCCACGCGGCAGACTGCCGGCGACCACCACCGCATCGTGCCCCGGTGCGATCTGCAGCAAGCGATCAAGCAAGGCTTGCTGCGCCGTTGCATCAACCACCGGGCCGGGGCCGTTGATGTCGGTGATGCGCCCGTCCTGTTCGGCGACTTTGATGTTGCTGCGCGTCTCGCCCGGCACGCGGACAAACGCATCGACAAAACCACGCTTGGCGAACAGGGTTTCGAACGCTTGCTGATTGTCTTCGCCGAGAAAGCCGCTGACGGTGACCTGATGGCCAAGATCCGCCAGCACCTGGGCGACGTTGACGCCTTTGCCCGCAGCGTGGGTGTGCATCTCCTCGCTGCGATTGACCTGACCAGCGTCCAGCCGTGACAGCTCGACGGTGAGGTCGAGAGCCGGGTTGAGGGTCAGGGTGAGAATCTTGGCCATTACAGGGCCTCCACTAATGCGCGTACTTCATTCGCGCTGCCCACGGCCAGGGCCTGTTGGGCGAGGGTTTGCGCCTGGGTCAGGCTGAGTTCACGGATGCGCGCCTTGACTTCGGCAATGCTGCGCCCGGACACGCTGAGTTCGTCGACACCAAGGCCGACCAGCACCGGCACCGCCAGCGGATCAGCCGCCAGTTCGCCGCAGACACCCACCCATTTGCCATGGGCATGGGCCGCGCGCACGGTGATGTCGATCAGTTGCAGCACTGCCGGGTGCAAGCCATCCGCTTGTGCAGACAGCGTCGGATGACCACGGTCGATGGCCAGGGTGTATTGGGTCAGGTCGTTGGTGCCGACGCTGAAGAAGTCGACTTCCTTGGCCAGAACCGGCGCGAGTAGTGCGGCGGATGGCACCTCGATCATGATCCCCAGTTGCAGGTCGGCGACCGGAATTTCCAGACGCAGGCGTTCGGTCATGTCGCGGGCCTGGCGCCACTCTTCGACGCTGCCGACCATCGGGAACATGATCCGCAGCGGACGGTTGTCAGCCGAGCGCAGCAAGGCGCGCAGTTGCGCTTCCATGATCTGCGGCCGCTGCAGAGTCAGGCGAATGCCGCGCACGCCGAGGAACGGGTTTTCTTCCTTGGCGATCGGCCAATACGGCAGCGGTTTGTCGCCGCCGACGTCCAGCGTGCGCACCACCAGCGGCCGTCCGGCCAGACCATCGAGGACGCGACGGTATTCGGCTTCCTGGGTTGCCTCGTCCGGTGCCTGCGGGTGGGCCATGAAAATCAGTTCGGTTCGCAGCAGACCAATGCCTTCAGCGCCCTGCTCCACCGCGCTGGTCACGCCTGCGCTTTCGCCGATGTTGGCGAACACTTCGACGGCGTGGCCGTCGGTGGTGTGCGCCGGTTGATGGCGTTGTTCGGCGGCGACCTTCAGGCGCTGCTCGCGGGTGTCGCGCTCTTCAGCGGCACGCTTGAGGGTCGCGGCATCGGCGTCGACATGCAGACGGCCACGCTGACCGTCGAGCAACAGCGGCGTGCCCGGCTCGAGCAACAGCACCGCTGCACCCGCGCCGACCAGTGCTGGAATACCGAGCGCGCGGGCGACGATGGCGCTGTGCGCGGTAGCACCGCCGCGCGCGGTGAGAATCCCTGCCACTCGCGCAGGATCCAGGCGCGCGACGTCGGACGGGCCAACTTCGTCCATCACCAGAATGTACGGTTGCTCGGGTTCATTCGCGGTCTGCACGCCACACAATTGCGCCAGCACGCGACGACCGATGTCACGCAGATCGGCGGCACGCTCGGCGAGCAAAGCGTCCTGCAGCGATTCCTGCTGTTTGGCGGCGGCTTCGATCACTGCCATCCACGCCGCTTCGGCGCTTTCACCTTGCTTGAGGCGGGTGTCGACTTCGTCGGTCAGATCCGGGTCGTCGAGCATTTCCTGGTGAGTGATGAAAATCTCGCGAATTGCCTTGGCCTTGCTGCGTTCGATCAAGCCCTGAATGTCGCGGCGCACGTCGCTCAGCGCTTGCTTGAGGCGCTCGCGCTCGATGGCCGCCGACTCGCCGCGCAACGGGTAATCGATGGCTTGTTGCACCTGAATGTGCGCAGGGCCGATGGCAATGCCCGGTGCGGCGGGAATCGCCTGCAACAGGCTGCCGGACGCCGGAGCGACCAGCACTTCGGCGATGTCGGCGATCACTTCACGCTGCTGACTCACGGCCGGCAGCGGCTCGACTTCCTCACCGAGGCCTTCTTCGATCGCCGCGAGCAGGGCCGGCAAGGCATCGGCGGCGATGCTCGGCTCGGCGATCAGCTCCAGCACCTGACCGCGCCGGGCACCGAGACTGAGCAGTTTGCTCAGGCTCTTCACCGACACGGCGCTGTCCTGGCTGTCGACGATGCGCACGCGGATTTCGCCGTCAAAACTCTTCGCCAGTTGCGCAAGAATCTTCGCTGGTCGTGCGTGCAAACCATGGGCATTGGCCAGGGCAATACGTGCACTCGGCCAGTCGGCCGGCAGTTCACCGCCGAGCACTTCGAGGACTTTGCGGCTGCTGGTGGCGCGGCCCAGTTCGTGGCCGCGACCTTCGATCAGCAACGCGCACAAACGCTCGAGCAACGCCTGATGCGCTTCGCCCAGGCTGGCGAGGCAGAACAGACCGCTGAGCGGCTGGCCGAGGTAGCGCATCGGTTTGTCCGGGGTGACGAACGCCAGTCCCGGACGCTTCACGGTCTGCTCGCTGTGCAACCACCACAGGCCATCGCCCAGGGGCAGCGCTTCGACTTGCTGCAACACGCCGGCAAAGCCGTTGCTCACACAATCGGCCTGACGCAGCAGACGTGCGCCGCGCCAGACCAGTTCTTCGAAATCGTCGGCCGACACGCCGAGGCCGATCATCTGCGCATCCAGCGCCAGTTCCTGCGGCGCGCCTTGCAACAGTTTCAGCAGCGCTTCGGGGGAGCTGGCGCGACGCAAGGCCTGGCCCAGATCGGTCTCGCCGAGGGCGCGGGTCAGTAGTTGCAGCAGGCGCAGGTGTTCGTCGGATTTCGCCGCGATGCCGATGGCCAGATAAACGATCTGGCCATCGCCCCAGTCGACGCCGTCGGGAAACTGCATCAGGCGCACGCCGGTGGCGAATACCTGATCGCGGGTTTCCGGCGTACCGTGGGGAATGGCGATGCCTTGACCGAGAAAGGTCGAGCCCTGGGCTTCCCGGGCCTGCAGGCCGGCGAGGTAGCCGTCGGCAACCAGACCGTCGGCAACCAGATGACTGGCCAGCAATTGCAGGGCAGCGGGTTTATCCACGGCCGACTGGCCCATGGATATCTGCTCTATAGTGAGCTCGAGCATGCGATCTCCTTTTTGGCGCAGTTCAACGCCAGGTATTGTTTTGAATGGTTCACAGCTTAGGCGCTCTGCCGCGCTTTTCAGCGGCAGTTTTGGCGGTTTCACGGCAGGACCGGCCAAAGGCATCTAAAACGTAGAAAATACGCTTGCTGAAACGTTTAATCTAGATTGATCGGCACGTTACTCGATAATGTCTCATCCTTGAAGTCCAACTTGTCGGAAGCGCGTAGGCAATAAGTCGGCTGCCCTTATCGGGTAGGATTGGCGAAAATGTCGCGGCATGCTCGAAAAAACAAGGAAATACCGGGTTGAAACTCAGTGATATCGCGCGGTTGGCCGGCGTCTCCGTCACCACCGCCAGCTACGTCATCAACGGCAAGGCCGAACAGCAACGCATCAGCAACGCGACCGTCGAGCGCGTGCGCGCGGTGGTCGATCTGCATGGCTTCACGCCTAATCCGCAAGCGGCCGGCCTGCGCAGTCGGCACACGCGCACCCTGGGTTTTATCCTGCCGGATCTGGAAAACCCCAGTTACGCGCGCATCGCCAAATTGCTCGAGCAAGGAGCGCGGGCTCGCGGCTATCAACTGTTGATTGCCAGCTCCGACGATGCGCCGGACAGCGAGCGGCAGTTGCTGCAACTGTTCCGTGCCCGTCGCTGCGATGCGCTGATCGTCGCCAGTTGCCTGCCGGCCGGCGATGACAGCTACCGCCAGTTGCAGGCCAAGGGTCTGCCGATCATCGCCATCGACCGGGTCATGGAGCCGGAGCATTTCTGCTCGGTGATCAGCGACGACCGCGAGGCCAGCCTGCACCTGACCCAGAGCCTGCTCGATCCGCAGCCCAAGCAGATCGTGCTCCTCGGCGCCCGCCCGGAGCTGAGCATCAGCCAGGAACGTGCCGCCGGTTTCCGCGCAGCGCTCAACGATTTCAAAGGCGAGGTGCTGGTCGAGCACGCCGAGTCGTTCAGCCGCGAGTGCGGCAAGCAATTGATGGAAGAACTCCTGCAGCGTCTGGGGCATTTGCCTGACGCGCTGGTGACCACTTCCTACGTGCTGCTGCAAGGCGTGTTCGATGCGCTGCATGATTTCCCGTTGAAATCACGGCCGCTGCGCCTCGGCACCTTCGGCGACACGCAGTTGCTGGATTTCCTGCCGCTGCCGGTCAATGCCATGTCCCAGCAACACCAGTTGATCGCCGACAAGGCCCTGGAACTGGCGCTGGCCGCCGTGGAGCAGGACGACTACCAACCGGGTGTGCAAGCCATTGCGCGGACCTTCAAGCAGCGTATTCATCGGGACTGAATCGTGGAGCTGATCGACAGCCACACCCACCTCGACTTCCCCGATTTCGACGCCGATCGCGCGGCGCTGCTGGCCGAAAGCCGCGCTCTCGGCGTGCGGCGCATCGTCGTGCTGGGCGTGCATCAGGGCAACTGGCAACGGGTCTGGGATCTGGTGCAGAGCGATGCCGACCTGTACGCGGCGTTCGGATTGCACCCGGTGTTTCTCGATCAGCATCGCCCCGAGGATTTGCATGCGCTGGGTGACTGGCTGACGCGGTTGCGCGGGCATCGGCAGTTATGCGCGGTGGGCGAGATCGGTCTGGATTACTTCATCGAAACCCTGGATCGCGAACGCCAGCAAGCGTTGTTCGAAGCGCAGCTTCAACTGGCGGCGGATTTCGAGTTGCCGGCGCTGATCCACGTACGCCGCAGCCACGCAGCGGTGATCGCCACGCTCAAACGCTTCAAGCTCAAACGCGCCGGCATCATCCACGCTTTCGCCGGCAGTCGCGAGGAAGCGCGGGAATACATCAAGCTTGGTTTCAAACTGGGCCTCGGCGGCGCACCGACCTGGCCGCAGGCATTGCGCATGCATCGGGTGCTGCCGGAACTGCCGCTGCAATCGGTGGTGCTGGAAACCGACTCACCGGACATGGCCCCCGCCATGTTCCCCGGCCAGCGCAACAGCCCGGCGCATCTGCCGGCGATTTGTGCGGCGCTGGCCGAGCTGATGAATATCACGCCTGAACAACTGGCCAACGCCAGCACCGCCAACTGCTGCGAAGTCTTCGGCTGGTAACACGTACCCGTGTAGGAGCTGACGAGTGCAACGAGGCTGCGATCTTTTGATCTTCAGAGGCAAAGTCAAAAGATCGCAGCCTCGTTGCACTCGTCAGCTCCTACGGGGGGACGGTGTCAGGCTCAGACACGAAACGCGCTGATCAGTTGTTTGAGCTCAACCACCTGCGCCGACAGCGCGCGGCTGGCATCTTCGGTCTGGTGCGCACCTTGCGCTGTGCGTTCGCCAGCGCGGTTGATTTCGACGATGTTCTGGTCGATGTCATGGGCCACGGCGGTCTGCTGTTCGACGGCAGCGGCGATCTGCTGGTTCTGGTCGACGATCATGCCCACCGCGCCAAGAATGTTTTCCAGCGCCTGCTGGACTTTTTCCGACTGGCCCACCGTGCCATTGGCCATTTGATGGCTGACGCCCATGGCCTTCACCGCCGCGCCGACGCCGCCATGCAGTTTGGCAATCATCTGCTCGATCTCCTCGGTCGATTGCTGGGTGCGCTTGGCCAAGGTGCGCACTTCGTCGGCGACCACGGCAAAACCGCGCCCCTGCTCGCCGGCCCGGGCCGCTTCAATCGCGGCGTTGAGCGCCAGCAGGTTGGTCTGTTCGGCGATGCTCTTGATCACCTCAAGCACACGGCTGATCGACTGGCTGTCGCTGGCCAGTTGATTGATCACCAGCACCGACTGATCGATTTCGCTGGCCAGCGCGGCAATGCTGCTCTGCTGCGACTCCACCAGACCGCGACCGCTCAGGGTCTCATCGTTGACGCTGTGGGCGCTGCTCACCGCAGCGGCGGCGCTGCGAGCGACTTCCATTGAAGTCGCCGACATCTGGTTCATCGCCGTCGCAACTTGTTCGATCTGCGTACGCTGCCCGGCCACGGCCTGATTGCTCTGTGCCGACACGCTTTCCACCTGCCCGGCCTGACGTTCGACCTCGCCGACGGTATGACCGACGCGCTCGATCAGGTCGTGAATCTTCTTCACCGTGCCGTTGAACACCTCGCCCAACTCGCCCAGTTCATCGCGGCTGCTGGCCTTGAAGTTGACAGTCATGTCACCGGCCGCAACCTTGTCCATCATCGCCCCCAGGCTTTTCAGGGTGGTGCGGGTCGAGGCGTAGAAACCGCCATAAAGATAGAAAATCAGCACAAACACCACCGACAGCGCCGAGGCTTGCAGAATCATGTGCGTGCGGTTCTGCGCCAGACGCTGCTGCAACTGGCTGTCGAGGAATTTCAGCGTGGCCAGATTGAGCTGGTAGGTGTGTTCCATCAGCCCGGTGACCTCATCGTAAAACCCCTGCCACGGCGCATCGAGGGTGTCGGCCATCACCACTTGCTCTTCGAATAGCTCGCTGGCCTGTTTGAGCGAAGCCTTGCTGCTGTCGGCCTGGGCACTGAGGGATTCGCGTGCGGCGTTGCTGGAGCCGAGGGCGTCCTGCAGTTTCAGGGCGTACTCGGCCTGGAGTTTCTCGATCTGCACCAGCAACTCGTCAAAACGCGTGCTGGAGGAACTGTTGAGAAAGCCCTGGCCCAACGAATACGCACCCATCGCTCGGCCTTCGCCGAGGGTTTGCGTGACGCTGGGGGTAATCAGCGTCACCAGTTCGCTGAGCTGACGAATGTCGCTCTGGTTGTCGCGGCTCAACCCGGCCTGACTGGTGATGATCTGGCTGAAAATCTGCGCACTGGCCAGCAACTTGCCGATCAACGCGCTTTTGCTTTGCAGCGAGCTCTCCGCCTGCTGGGCCTTGAACGCGGCGAACATTTCATCGCGCTTGGCCTCGAATTGCCTGATCTGTTCGGGATCCTCGGTCATCGCCGTCAGCCCTTCGAGGCGCGCGAGCACAGCCTGCTCCAGCGTCTGGATCTGCGCTTCGACATTGCCGGCCTTGCCGGACTGGCCGAGGGTGACGTCGATCTGCACCAGATTGTTCAAGGTCTCCAGATCCCGGCGCAGGCTCAGGCTGCTGCCCAACAGGTCGAGGCTTTGCAGTTCGACGCGGGTGCCCTGAAATTCACGATAGGAATCGCGCACCAGATAGAAATTGGTCACCAGCATCGGCACCAGGAACAGCACGCTGATCAGGCTGAACTTCATGCCGAAGCTCAGACGGTTCATCAGCGAGACGGCGGGATAGAGCAAGCTCTTCACTGGAAGTCTCCCTTGGTTATTCTTGTTTTTATTGGCAGGCGCGGGACGACAGCAGATAGCCACTATCGGGCGCTATCTCTGTATAGCGTAAATCGGCGGGAGGTTTTGTAACTTAAGGTTAATGGCAATGCAGTGATCGCCCCAGTCAAAAGCGAAAAGATCGCAGCCTGCAGCTCCTACAGGGAAATGCGATCCCATGTAGGAGCTGCCGAAGGCTCGGGCCGCGATCGGACGATCTTTTGATCTTGCTGTAATCAGTGAACCAGAACCGTCCACAAGGCAAACCCGGCATACCACAGCACCGCCGCACGCAGCAGCAGTTCCCACAGGCAATCGAGGGTGTTGATGCCGTCCGGGCCGACCACTGGCGGTGGGATTTCCCCGGCGGCCAGGCCGACCTTGTTGATCAACTGCGCAGCGCTGATGTTCCAGTTCAGCAGCTCATGCAGCATCACCCGGCTGACCGCGACGAAGTTGCCGACCAGAGCCAGGCTCGCCGCCAGCAAACGCACCGGCACCCAATCGAAAGCGTGACGCAATTGCGCAGCACGCTCGACCAGCGCCGGATTGCTGCCGTGCTCTTCGGCCAGCGCCAACAGGCGATAAGCCAATGCCGCCACCGGGCCGAGGAGGAAATACCAGAAGATCACCGCAAAGAAACTCTGGTAGGCCTGCCACAGCAGATGCCCCTGCACTTGCTCGAGCAATTGCTCGCCGCTGTCGGCGCAGATGTCCAGGTCGCGCTTGGCCACGTGGGCCGCCGCTTGCAGATCCTCACGGCGCCAGGCATCGCGGAACGGCCCGAGGCCGCCGAGCAGATCGCCGCGTCCGAGGCTGTAAATCACCACCAGCAAATGCACCGGCAGCGCCAGCAGACCGTACGCCACCGGTTCGAGCACCAGCAGCAACAGCGCCAGCAACGCCACCGGGCACAGCACCAGAATCGTCAGCACCAGCCACGGTTGCCTGGCCAGCCGTTTGCTGTTTTCGAGTTTGTGCAGTTCGCGGATCCATCCGCCGTCGCGTTGAAGCCGATGGCGCAGGGCCGAAAATTTCTCGATCCACACCGCCAGCAGTAACACCAGAAAACTCATTGTCCTTCCTCTTTTGCCAGGGCCGCACGGTAGCGTGCCCAGTCGAATGCCGGTCCCGGATCGGTCTTGCGCCCCGGAGCGATATCGCTGTGGCCGCAGATACGCTGGTCGGTGATCGCCGGAAAGCGTTTCTGCAACTGCCGGGTCAGCGCCGTCAGCGCCCGATACTGTTCGTCGGTAAACGGCAGATCATCGGTGCCTTCCAGCTCGATGCCCACGGAAAAATCGTTACAGGTTTCGCGGCCTTCGAACAGCGAAACGCCGGCATGCCACGCCCGCGCAAGACACGAGACAAACTGGGTGACCTTGCCGTCACGTTCGATCAGGAAATGCGCCGAGACGCGCAGGTCAGCGATGCCTGCAAAGTACGGGTGTTCGGTGACATCCAGACGATTCTGGAAAAATTCCTGAACCTTGCCCGTGGCGAATTGCGCCGGCGGCAGGCTGATGTTGTGGATGACCAACAGCGACACTTCGCCCGCCGGGCGCTCATTGAAGTTGGGCGACGGGCAGATCTGCACGCCATGACACCACCCGCTCGCGGGATCCAACTGCATACCGATTCCTTCAACGCCGACCATGTGGGCGCCCAGTATGCCGCGATCCGCACCCGGCGCGCGATCACTTGCCGCGATTGAGTTGCCGCAGGTCGCCCAGCACCGATTCCAGTGCGCGGTCGAACAGCAAGGTGTCATCCAGCGCACGCGCGGCGCCACGGCTGAAAGCCAAGGCGAGGTCGGTGCGGCTGTGCTCCAGCACTTTCGTCCCGGTGCGGTCGACGAAGACATATTTGCCGGTCTCTTCGATGATCGCGGCGAGTTTGCAACGCAAGGTCTGTTCGTCGTCTGCGTCGAACACCACCCAGTGGCCCACACGCAACTGCTCGACCTGAGACAGGCCGGCAGCGTCTTGCGCCAGGCGCGGCGCCGGGGTGGCTGCTGCCTGGCCGGCGCTGTGCTGCAAGACCTCGGGCGTGACTTCGATCAGCGGCGTAACGCTGTGCTCGGCTTCGTCGGAACGCTCCAGTACGCGCACGTGCAGAGCCTCCAGCTCGCTGAAAAATTCGCTGGTGGCAAACGGGTCGAAAGCCGTGCTGCTGAGGCCATCGCGCAGCGACTTGAGCAAACCCGGGACCAGTGCCAGCAGGCGCAGGCTGGATTCGCCGTCGTCATGGCGCTGCACGCTCCAGACCAACTGTTCCATGGTCTGCACATCGGCGTGCCATTCGGCGGACTGATCACCGTGCTTGAGGCAGGTCAGCAACAGCACTTTGCTCCAGGCCTGCTGGACGAAACTCACCACCGTCGCCGGCAGCACTTTGCCCAGCAGCGCCTGTTGCAACGCCTGCGCAACGCGATGCTGAGCCAGCTCGGCCTTCGCCCGGCCTTCCTCGGCATCGCGCAAGCGTTGTTCGAGCAGTTCAGTGCGACGGCGTTCTTCCTGAGTGAAGGCGAGGAAGTCGGCGAGCAGTTCGGAGAAGATCGCCGGGTCATCGACAAAATCACTCAGCAAGCGTTGCACCACTTGCTCGATGCGCACGTAGAGGCTGTCCCGCTCAGCGCCGTCAAAATCGCTCCAGCC
This sequence comes from Pseudomonas sp. Sample_9, assembly GCF_004307535.1. NCBI lineage: Bacteria > Pseudomonadati > Pseudomonadota > Gammaproteobacteria > Pseudomonadales > Pseudomonadaceae > Pseudomonas > Pseudomonas sp. Sample_9. The sequence goes on along the minus strand of NZ_RAZO01000149.1, from coordinate 44,785 downwards.
CATTGCGGCCTCGGCGATTTCGTTGAGCAGGCGCCGCGCCGGGTGCGTGCTGCGGCTGAAGAAACTCTTGTCGAGCACGGCGACCTTGAGCATCGGAATCTGCAATCGGCCGATCAGCGCCTTGAGCGCGTCAGGCAGGTTGCGATCATCGAGGATGCAGTCAAAGACCATGGCGATCAGGTTGATCACATCTTCGTCTGCGGGCGCGACGACACGGGAGCGGCCGCTTCTGACGCTGACCCGGGTCAGCAGCTGCTCGAGCTGATGGCGCAGATCGAAATCTTCCTGAGCCTCGAGCGCCGGTACGTATTGCTGCAAGTGCGACAACAAGCGCAGCAGATCACGGGTATTGATCGGGTGCGCCGGGGCGCCGGGTTCCAGTGTGGGTGTGACGCGGCCACGCACCTGGGCGAGCAATTGCTGCATCGCCGCGAATACTTCCTCGACGCCTTCGTCCGCTGGCGGCGACTCGTCGAGATCTTCAATCAATGTGTCGCTGTCCGCAGGCTCGACCATGCGACGAGCCACGGCGGGCTTCAGATGTGGCAACACGCCGGTGGCGAGCAACAGCTGATTGGCCTCGCCATACAGCTGCTCAGTGTCAGCCAGCACATAGCGTTCGAACAGCTTGAGCAGGATTAGCTTGACCTTGATCTCGACGCCGAGGTTACGCCCGGCCTGCAGGAAATATTCGCAGAGCATCGCCGGACTCAGCGGGTTGTGCTGATCGTCCAGACGCTTGCCGAGCATGGAGCTGAAGCGTGCAGTCAGTTGATCGAGAGCGAAGCCGTCGCGCTTGAGCACGCGACTGACCATGGTCTGCACGGCCACGGTGCGCTCCATGGCATCGGTGCGCGGCGCCGATTCTTCGACCACCGGCGTGCGTGGCAGGGTGTTGGCGGCGGGATCGTATTGGGTAAGGCTGGCGAAAGCCTCAAAGAACAGTTCAAGAAAGCCGCGCTCGATGTTCTTGCGCTTGAGGCGCAGGTCGCGCATGGCTTCGAAAAAGATGTTCTGATCGACGTCGTTGCGCGCCCGATCAGCCATTTCGAACAGCGTGTCGTCGGCGTTATCGAACAGCTCCTGCAAATCGTGGCGCAGCTGCTGCGCCGCCTTGTCGCGAACCTGCAACAGAATCACCGGCAAGCGGGCAAGCGGCGAGTGGTCCGCCAGATCGGAAGTCGCCCGGTGCAAAGGCACCACTTTCCCGTCGTTGCGCATCCAAGCCTCCTGGAACGGTGATTCGGTTCGTCGCTTTCGACACTGCCCCAGCGGAGTCGTTCGTCAAAGCCATGACGTCAAATACAAGGCGGATTATCTGGCAAAAGATGTCGACGATGCTATAGGCCTCAGGGTTTCCCCTATACGCCACGCCCACGCACTCGGCTCAGAAAAATCGACCAGATGCGTCAGGCACGCGCGTTCTCGCCTTGGGTTGGCTCGCGCCCTGCCCCTATAATCGAACCACTTTGTTTGTGGAGTCCGTTATGCCGAATCTACGTCTCGCCGATCTGACCGCCGAAATCGAAAACAACGTGCGCCGTGCGTTGCTCGAAGACGTCGGCAGCGGCGACATCACCGCGCAACTGATCCCGGCCGAACGCCTGGCCAAAGCCACCATCATCACCCGTGACGACGCCGTCATCTGCGGCACCGCGTGGGTCGATGCGGTGTTTCGCCAGCTCGATCCGCGTGTAGCGGTGCATTGGCAAGTGGTCGACGGCCAGCGGGTCAAAGCCAATCAGCCTCTGTTTCATCTGGAAGGCCCGGCGCGCTCACTGCTGACCGGTGAACGCAGCGCGCTGAACTTCCTGCAGTTGCTGTCCGGCGTGGCGACGCGCGCGCAGTATTTGGCAGACTTCGTCGGCGAGACGCAGGTCAAGTTGCTCGACACCCGCAAAACCCTGCCCGGCCTGCGTCTGGCACAGAAATACGCAGTGACCTGCGGCGGCTGCCACAACCACCGCATCGGTCTGTACGACGCGTTCCTGATCAAGGAAAACCACATCGCCGCCAGCGGTGGCATCGCCGAAGCCGTGGCCGCCGCGCACAAGATCGCCCCGGGCAAACCGGTGGAAATCGAAGTGGAAAGTCTTGAGGAGTTGCAGCAAGCGCTGGAAGCCGGCGCCGACATCATCATGCTCGACGAACTGAGCCTGGACGACATGCGCGAAGCGGTACGCCTGACCGCCGGCAAAGCCAAACTGGAAGCCAGCGGCGGCATCAACGAAAGCACGCTGCTGCCGATCGCCGAAACGGGCGTGGATTACATTTCGATCGGTGCGATGACCAAGGATGTCAAAGCGGTGGACCTGTCGATGAGACTCAGTCTCTGACAGCAGCGGCAAGCTTCGAGCTACAAGCTGCAAGCCACAGCGCTTTTGCTTTGACTTGCAGCTTGCCGCTCGAAACTAATAGCTGCTTTTATACGACGAGATTGTTCATCTCGCAGTACTCGTCCCACTCGACACCCAATACTTCAGCCGCTTCCTTGTGCAGCACGAGGCGCTGCGCCTCGAACTCCTCCGGTGTGCTGGTGTACTTGAGCGTCAGCTCCCACGGCTGCAAGCCCTGCGCTTCGGCTTCGTCTTCGAAGGCCCACTGGATCTGGTCTTTCTGATCATCGGGACTCAGGTCCTTGATCTCGACCTTCAGGTCCGGCACATCCAGAAGGTATTTTTCCAGCGCTTGTTCGTGGCGTTGCTCTTGGGTCAATTCAGTCATGGGGTTCTCGCTGATCTTGGGAATGGAGGATGGATGTGGATCATCAAGGATCTCTCTGACGCGGACTGGCCGGCCTTCGGAACCATTCGGGATCATCTGAAAACTGCTAAGCGATGCTCATGCAGGCACCGAATATAGGACGTTTGCATGACGAATTACACGGCTCTTTACATCTCTCGGACAAAAAGCTGACCTGCGGAACATGACTGCGCGGATAAAAACAACAACCGGGCGCTCAAGACAGCAGCCCTATAATGCCCGCGAGTGATTGCAGACATTGGATGCCATGACCCAACGTTGAATCGGGTGTACCAATGAATGCACTTATAACGCTTCGCTGCCAATAGCAGGAAGGTAACAAGCCGTTTAGACTCTGCCCCCTCTCCGGCCTTCACGCAACCTTCTATAGCAGTGGACGTATGATAAAAAACATTCAATACCTGCGCTTTATCGCGGCGTTTCTCGTCGTTTGCGCCCACGCAAACCTGCAGATTTACGGCGTCCCCTCGAGCGTGACAAACCTCGGCGGTTTCGGTGTTGACATCTTCTTCATTATCAGTGGTTTCATCATGCCCTTCATTCTGTACGGCGGCCTGTACAGGAAAGACGCGGTAGCGTTGATGGGACCGGCAAGCTTCATGTGGCGCCGGATTACCCGGATATGGCCGATGTACTGTTTCACCATCAGTGTGGTGGTGCTCGTTTCATGGCTGGTCATGAACGGTAAAATCGACAACGTCACCAACGACCTGGCTTATTTCTTCAACGGCTCAAAAATGGACTGGGCCTGGTATGTGCAAACGCTGACATTCACTCACTGGACGCGACCTCCGATTCTCGGCATCGGATGGACACTGCAAGTCGAGTTCATGTTTTACACCGCCATTGCCGTCGTGCTGCTGTTCCGCGCGCAGACACTGGCGACACTGGAAGTGGGCCTGGTCGTTTTCTTCTTCGCTGCCATGCTGCTCGTTTCCAACCCGCAAGTTGGCGCGGTGGCGACGACATTCGCAAATCCGATGATTGTCGAGTTCATGCTCGGCATCTTCCTTTACCGCCTGGTTTCGGGCGGCACACTGATGCCCAGAAGCGTGGCCATTGCGGTTGCTGTTCTGGCAATACCGCTGTTCCTGTTTGTAGAGCACAACGGGCTGCTCAAAATCCCCGGCTTGCTTTATCGCCCGGTTGCCTGGGGCATGCCTGCATTCCTTCTTGTCTGGGCAGCGCTGAGCCTTGAACGGGAAACCAAAGAATCGAAGATGTTTGGCCTGCTCGGAGATGCCTCCTACAGCCTGTATCTGGTCCATGGATTCGTTGCGCCACTGTTCCTGTTCTTCTGGATGCGCGCCGGACTGGATCAAACTGTCAACATCTGGATCTATCTGGCTTGCTACCTGTTGGTGTGCCACGTAGCCGGCATTTCCGCTCACCTCTTTATTGAAAAGCCGCTGAACACGGCAATTAGAAAATACACGCGAGCAAAACCTAAATGCGTTACCTCCTGACCTCCTTGTTGCTGGTTATCGTCAGCTCCGCTAATGCTGCAAATGGCCCGGATGGCGTTCCTATCGAGGAAAGCTTCCAGTCCTGCAACAATCTTGACTGCGGGGCTGCGGTCGTCAGCAAGTTCCACACTGACAAGCATGTCCTGACTGGGACTACTGTTTTCGGCGAAACCTTTTACACAGAGGAAGGCCGCTCCAGCTTTGTCCGCACAATGTTTGCCCCCATGAAAGTCCGTATGGTCTACAACCCCGCGAACGGTCAAGTGTTCAAGCCTATGGTGGACTACATACCGACGAAAGAAGGGATAAAGCTGACACTTGGCAGCGCCATCAAGCGGGCGCCTCGTGGGTATTCACAGGACACAAATGATAGCGATCGGAAAAATTATGGCGTTCGAGTCGCCACAGGGTTCCAGGACTTTCAATACGCAATCACTTATGACAAGAGGGAAACATTCACACCCAACGCTATCGGAAGCTTAGGCGGCTTCAGGAAGGCTGTCGGGGCTGTTCCTCTTTCCATCACCTTTTTCGGCGACTCCATCACCGCCGGTGCCAACGCAACCAGCATCTACGCCGCACCCAATCAACCTGGTTACACAGGCCTTGTGATGGCGTATTTGAATAACAAATACCCGTCGATGTTCGAGTCGCGCAATAACGCAGTCGGTGGCTGGAGTTCTATCAACGCCGTGTCGGCCGTTGAATATCGCGTCAACGATAAAAAGTCGGACCTGATTGTGTTGGCGTTCGGGATGAACGACGGCGGCGTATTCGCACCTGACGAATACAGGAAAAACATGCAAACCCTGATTACCGCCATTCGAGCCAAACAGCCAAGAGTGCCGATTCTTCTGGTGTCCCCACTACGGGCGAACCCGTTGACCTTCACTCAAAAGCGCTCGAACATCACAGGATATTTGCCGGTGCTGAAACAGCTGGCCAAGCAAAACCCTTCTGTGGCGGTAGCCGACATGACGTCGACGTGGGACATGATGATGTCCAGGAAAAACTATCTGGACGTCACCGGAAACGGGCTGAATCATCCGAACGACTTCGGTCACCGGATTCTGGCTGAAGTGGTGCTGACCTCCCTCCTTGGCCCCAACTACTGATCAACTTTCACAACTCCGGCACCACGGTGAAGCGTGCCTGCCGGCTTTACGTCAGGACACTGCCGCCCGTATCAAAGCGCGCAGCAGCGAAAGGCACGCAAAAGGAAAGGCCGCTACCAGCGGCCTTTTTTGGCAAATTGCGAAACTCCCCGAACGAGGGAGAAGTACAGTTGGTGCCCGAGACAGGAATCGAACCTGCGACCTTCGCGTTACGAGTGCGCTGCTCTACCGGCTGAGCTACACGGGCAGTGGGCTAAACCTAGCACCGGACTGGGGCTGCGGCAAATTTGTGGGTTGCCTGATGGTTTTCTTTTGAGAACTACACAATTTCCTTATTTCAGATAAAAAAATGCCCCCGCCGTTTGCACGGCGGGGGCATCTTCATTGCGCTAAAGCGTTGGGGTGATTAAACGCCCGAAGCCTTGGCAGCTGCCACGTCTTTGATGGACAGCTTGATACGGCCGCGGTTGTCCACGTCCAGTACCAGCACTTCCACTTCCTGGCCTTCTTTCAGGATGTCGGTGACTTTCTCTACGCGAGCGTCGCTCAGCATCGAGATGTGCACCAGACCGTCCTTGCCCGGCAGGATGTTGACGAACGCGCCGAAGTCGACGATGCGCTCAACCTTGCCGACGTAGATCTTGCCGATCTCGGCTTCTGCAGTGATGCTCAGAACGCGCTGGCGCGCTGCTTCTGCGGCATCCTTGGTTTCGCCGAAGATCTTGATCGAGCCGTCGTCTTCGATGTCGATCGAAGCCTTGGTTTCTTCGCAGATCGCACGGATGGTCGCGCCACCTTTGCCGATAACGTCACGGATCTTGTCGGTGTCGATCTTCATCGCGATCATGGTCGGAGCGTTGGCCGACAGTTCGGTACGCGACTGGCCAATGATCTGGTTCATCTGGCCGAGGATGTTCAGGCGCGCTTCGAGGGCCTGGCCCAGAGCGATTTCCATGATCTCTTCGGTGATGCCCTTGATCTTGATGTCCATCTGCAGCGCAGTCACGCCTTTGGCGGTACCGGCTACCTTGAAGTCCATGTCGCCCAGGTGATCTTCGTCGCCGAGGATGTCGGTCAGAACGGCGAACTTCTCGCCTTCTTTAACCAGACCCATAGCGATACCGGCCACCGGTGCCTTCATCGGTACACCAGCGTCCATCAGTGCCAGGGAAGCACCGCACACGGAAGCCATCGAGCTCGAACCGTTGGATTCGGTGATTTCCGACACCACGCGGATGGTGTACGGGAACACGTCAGCGGCTGGCAGCATGGCCGAAACCGAACGACGGGCCAGACGGCCGTGACCGATTTCGCGACGACCGGCGCCACCCATGCGACCACACTCGCCTACCGAGAACGGCGGGAAGTTGTAGTGCAGCATGAACGGGTCTTTCTTTTCGCCTTCCAGGGTGTCCAGCAGTTGCGCGTCACGGGCGGTGCCCAGTGTTGCAACAACCAGTGCCTGGGTTTCGCCACGGGTGAACAGTGCCGAACCGTGAGTCTTCGGCAGAACGCCGACTTCGATGTTCAGCGGACGTACAGTCTTGGTGTCGCGGCCGTCGATACGTGGCTTGCCGTTAACGATGTTTTCGCGAACAGTGCGGTATTCGATTTCGCCGAAAGCGGCTTTGACTTCAGCAGCGCTTGGCTGGCCTTCTTCCCCGGACAGCTTGGCAACCACCTGGTCCTTCAGCTCACCCAGGCGAGCGTAACGGTCGGCCTTGATGGTGATGGTGTAAGCCTGGGAGATCGCTTCGCCGAACTCGGCACGGATCGCGCCCAGCAGCTCGGTGGCTTCTGGCGCAGGAGCCCAGTTCCAGGTTGGCTTGGCGGCTTCGGCAGCCAGTTCCTTCACAGCGTTGATCACAACCTGGAATTCGTCGTGAGCGAACAGTACCGCGCCCAGCATCTGGTCTTCGGTCAGTTCTTTGGCTTCCGATTCAACCATGAGCACGGCGTCGGAAGTACCGGCAACGACCATGTCCAGGCTCGAAGCGGCTTGCTGCTCGTAAGTCGGGTTCAGCAGGTAGCCGGTGCTTTCGTGGAAAGCCACGCGAGCGGCGCCGATTGGGCCGTCGAACGGAATGCCGGAAATGGCCAGGGCAGCCGAGGTACCGATCATCGCAGCGATGTCCGGATCGGTCTTCTTGCTGGTGGAAACGACGGTGCAGACAACCTGCACTTCGTTCATGAAGCCTTCTGGGAACAGCGGACGGATCGGACGGTCGATCAGTCGGGAAGTCAGGGTTTCTTTCTCGGAAGGACGGCCTTCACGCTTGAAGAAACCGCCAGGGATCTTACCGGCGGCGTAAGTCTTTTCCTGGTAGTGCACGGACAGAGGGAAGAAGCCCTTGCCAGGATCGGCTTGCTTTGCACCGACAACAGTCACCAACACGCTGACGTCGTCGTCAACGGTGACCAATACTGCGCCGGAGGCCTGACGGGCGATACGGCCTGTCTCGAGGGTAACGGTCGATTGACCGAACTGGAATTTTTTGATTACCGGGTTCACGGTGTCCTACCTTCTTTGTGGCTCTTGGGGGAAACGGTTTCTTGCGAATTCTTGGGCAATCTCGGGAATCGGCCCGATGGCAATTGTCCGGGTGCTACAGGTAAAGCCATGCTGCAGATAAAACTTGAGGCTGGGAGCCTGCAAGGCGCCAGCGGAAAACCGCTGACGCCCGACAGACCACCAACCTCATAGCGCAATCGCTGATTAGCGACGCAGACCCAGGCGAGCGATCAGCGCGGCGTACCGGCTTACGTCCTTGCCTTTCAGGTAGTCCAGCAGCTTGCGACGCTGGTTAACCATGCGGATCAGACCACGACGGGAGTGGTGATCTTTACCGTTGGCCTTGAAGTGACCTTGCAGTTTGTTGATGTTGGCGGTCAGCAGTGCAACCTGCACTTCTGGCGAACCAGTGTCACCAACAGCTTGCTGGTAGTCAGCAACGATTTGAGCTTTTTCTTGAACGTCGAGAGCCATGAGGCAATCCTTCCTTATCAGGAAACTGTTTCAGGGAAACAGCTTCAACAGGCCAGGGACAAATCCCTGTATCTATAAATGAGTAGTGACCATGCCTGTTAACAGCCACACTCGCCGGCCCGCTTAACGCAGACCGGTTCCGGTCATTCTGACCGAATCAAGCGACGCGGCGCGATGCGCCCGTCTTCGCTCACTTCACCGATACCGATGAAGCGACCATTGTGATCCTGTACCCGCACCATGCCGAACTTCGGTGCATCCGGGGCACGTACCGGCTGGCCGTTGAGCCAGTAGAACGCGCTCGCTTCGGAAAAGTGCAGCAACGGCCAATCCTGCAGGCCGCTGTCCGATGGCATCAGGAAGCGATCGACCGCTTCGTTGCCGCCTTCGGCATGTACCGCTTCCAGCTCTTCGAGGGTCACGGTCTGCGCCAGGGTGAAAGGCCCGGCCTGGGTCCGGCGCAATTCTGCGACGTACGCACCACAACCGAGTTGCTCACCGATATCCTCCACCAGGGTGCGAATATAGGTGCCTTTGCTGCAGTCCACCGCAAGCCGCGCAGTATCGCCTTCGAAGGCCAGCAATTCCAAGCGCGCAATAGTAACAGAACGCGGTTCGCGCTCCACTACTTCGCCTGCACGTGCCAGTTTGTACAGCGGCTGGCCATCACGCTTGAGTGCCGAGTACATCGGCGGTATCTGACTGATTTGCCCACGAAATTTCGGCAGAACCGCTTCGACATCGGCGCGACCAACGGTCACCGGACGCTCCTGCAAAACCTCGCCTTCGGCATCGGCCGTGGTGGTGGTCTTGCCCAGTTGCGCCAGGGTCTCGTAGCCCTTGTCGGAATCGAGCAGGTATTGCGAGAACTTGGTCGCCTCGCCGAAGCACAGCGGCAACACGCCGGTGGCCAACGGATCGAGGCTGCCGGTGTGCCCGGCCTTCTCGGCATTGAGCAGCCAGCGCACCTTCTGCAACGCGGCGTTGGAGGTGAACCCCAACGGTTTGTCGAGCAGGATGATGCCGCTGACGTTACGACGGATACGTTTGACCTGAGCCACCGAATTACTCCTTGGTGTCTTCAGGTGCAGGAGCGGCAACGTGCTGATTGTCTTCAGCCACGGCGCGCTCGATCAGCGCCGACAGATGCGCGCCACGCACGACGGATTCGTCGTAGTGGAAGTGCAATTGCGGCACGCTGCGCAGCTTCATTTCGCGAGCCAGCTGCATACGCAGGAAGCCTGCGGCGGCATTGAGCACCTTGATGCTTTGCGCGATGTCTTCAGCGTTGTCCTGGCCCATCACGGTGATGAAAATCTTCGCGTGACCAACGTCACGGGACACTTCCACAGCAGTGATGGTGACCAGGCCGACGCGCGGGTCTTTGACTTCGCGACGGATCAGTTGCGCCAGCTCGCGCTGCATCTGATCGCCGATACGTTGGGTACGGCTGTATTCTTTTGCCATGATTTGTTACCTGTTACTGCCCAGCGGTGAAACCCGCAAGGTCTGAAAGCGGCAAACGCCCGGCCTGACAAAAGCCAGACCGGGCGTTGCGTTTAGAGTCCGGACGCTGTGCCGTGCATTTGCATGCTACGGCCCATCGTGGCCCTTGAAGTGCGCGAGTCAGAGGCTGCGAGCAACCTGAACCTTCTCGAAGACTTCGATCTTGTCGCCGACTTTGACGTCGTTGTAGCTCTTCACGCCGATACCGCATTCCATGCCGGCACGCACTTCGGAAGCGTCATCCTTGAAGCGGCGCAGGGATTCCAGCTCGCCTTCGAAGATAACGATGTCTTCACGCAGTACACGGATCGGACGGTTACGGTGCACGACACCTTCGATCACCATGCAACCGGCGATCGCGCCAAACTTCGGCGAACGGAACACGTCACGCACTTCGGCCACACCCAGGATGTTCTCGCGAACATCGCTGCCGAGCATGCCGGTCAGGGCTTTCTTGACGTCTTCGATGATGTCGTAGATCACGTTGTAGTAACGCATATCCAGACCTTCCTGCTCGACGATCTTGCGAGCGCCGGCATCGGCACGCACGTTGAAGCCGAACAGTACAGCGTTGGAAGCCAGTGCCAGGTTGGCGTCGGATTCGGTGATACCACCGACACCGCCACCCACGACGCGCACTTGTACTTCGTCGTTGCCCAGGCCATTCAAGGCACCGTTCAACGCTTCCAGCGAACCACGGACGTCGGATTTGAGGACGATGTTGAGCGTCTTCTTCTCGGCCTGACCCATGTTTTCGAAGATGTTTTCCAGCTTGCCGGCATGAGCGCGAGCCAGTTTGACTTCGCGGAACTTGCCTTGACGGAACAGAGCCACTTCACGGGCTTTCTTCTCGTCGGCAACCACGCTCATCTCGTCGCCAGCGTCCGGGGTACCGTCCAGGCCGAGGATCTCGACAGGGATGGATGGACCGGCTTCCTTGATTGGCTTGCCGTTCTCGTCGAGCATGGCACGTACACGGCCGTAGTTCGAACCGACCAGGACCATGTCGCCTTGACGCAGCGTACCGTCCTGAACCAGCACGGTTGCCACCGGGCCACGACCCTTGTCGAGACGCGATTCAACCACCACACCACGGCCAGGAGCCGACGGAGTAGCTTTCAGTTCGAGAACTTCGGCCTGCAGCAGAACGGCTTCAAGCAGCTCGTCCACGCCAGTACCCATCTTCGCCGAAACCGGAACGAATGGTGTGTCGCCACCCCAGTCTTCGGAAGTCACGCCGTGAACCGACAGCTCGCTGCGGATGCGATCGAGATCGGCGCCCGGCTTGTCGATCTTGTTCACTGCAACCACCAGCGGCACGCCAGCTGCCTGAGCATGCTGAACGGCTTCGATGGTTTGCGGCATCACGCCGTCGTCCGCTGCAACCACGAGGATCACGATGTCGGTCGCCTTGGCACCACGGGCCCGCATTGCGGTAAATGCAGCGTGACCCGGAGTGTCGAGGAAAGTGACCATGCCGCGATCAGTCTCAACGTGGTATGCACCGATGTGCTGGGTGATACCGCCGGCTTCGCCAGCAGCTACCTTGGCACGACGGATGTAGTCGAGCAGGGAAGTCTTACCGTGGTCAACGTGGCCCATTACGGTCACGACTGGTGCACGGGAGAACGACTCACCTTCAAACTTCAGGGACTCGGCCAGGGAATCTTCCAGAGCGGTGTCGCTGACCAGGGTCACTTTGTGGCCCAGTTCTTCGGCTACCAGTTGAGCAGTTTCCTGATCAAGCACCTGGTTGATGGTCGCTGGGGTACCCAGTTTGAACATGAACTTGATGATTTCAGCCGCTTTGACCGACATCTGGTTGGCCAGATCGCCAACCGTGATGGTCTCGCCGATCTGCACATCACGCACGACAGGGCCGGTCGGGCTCTGGAAACCGTGGGCGTTGCGCTTCTTCAGCTTGGCCTTGCCGCGACCACCACGACGGAAGCCATCGCTTTCTTCGTCGGTAGTGCGTGGCGCCACACGTGGCGCCGGGGCTTTTTCCTTGACCGATGCGCGATGCGGAGCGTTTTTGCGCTCGCCATCACCACCACCGCTGCGACGATTGTTGTCGTCGGCACGTGGCTTGTCCGGACGGCGCTGTTCGTTCTGCTTGTTGCGAACGTCAGCCGATGGAGCAGGAGCAGCAGCCACCGGTGCGCTTTCGCGAACAGGTTCGGCAGCGGCAGCCGGCGCCGCAACGGCGTCGCTGGCAGCGGTTTGCGCAGCAGCAGGCTGGCGACGCGCTTCTTCTTCGGCGCGCTGCTTGGCTTCTTCTTCAGCCTTCTGACGGGCAGCATTCTCTACTGCGCGACGCTCATCCAGTTCACGCTTGCGCTCGGCTTCGATTTCTTCCGGGCTGCGCTGTACGAAAACTTTCTTCTTGCGAACTTCAACGCTGATGCTCTTGCTACCAGCCACACGCAGGGTGCTGGTGGTTTTACGCTGCAGCGTGATCTTGCGTGGTTCTTCCACTTTCGCCTTGTGACTGCTCTTCAAGTGAGTCAGCAGGGATTGCTTCTCACTGTCAGTCACATTTTCGTCGGCGGCGGTGTGCGGCAGACCTGCCTCACGCATCTGCTGCAACAGGCGCTCTACCGGTGTTTTGACCTCATCGGCCAGTTGTTTCACCGTGACTTGCGTCATGCACTTCTCTCCTCAGGCCGCGCCTAATTACTCGAACCAGTGGGCTCGGGCGGCCATGATCAACTTGCCGGCACGATCATCGTCAATGCCGTCGATGTCGAGCAGGTCGTCAATAGACTGCTCGGCCAGGTCTTCGCGGGTAATTACGCCGCGCACCGCCAGTTCCATCGCCAAATCCTTGTCCATACCCTCAAGCGAGAGCAGGTCTTCGGCCGGATGGGCGTCTGCCAGCTTTTCCTCAGTAGCGATGGCTTTGGTCAACAAGCGATCCTTGGCGCGAGCACGAAGCTCGTTGACGATGTCCTCGTCAAAGCCGTCGATGTTGAGCATTTCCTCCACCGGTACGTAGGCAATCTCTTCCAGGCTGGTGAAGCCTTCATCTACCAGCACCTGAGCCAGTTCTTCGTCGACTTCCAGCTCGTCGATGAAGTTGCGCAGGATGTCGCCGGTTTCTGCTTGCTGCTTAGCCTGGATGTCCGATTCGGTCATCACGTTCAGGGTCCAGCCAGTCAACTGGCTGGCCAGACGCACGTTCTGACCACCGCGACCGATGGCCTGAGCCAGATTGTCTGCGCCAACGGCGATGTCCATGGCATGGGCATCTTCGTCAACGATAATTGCCGCAACCTCGGCCGGGGACATGGCGTTGATCACGAACTGGGCCGGGTTGTCGTCCCACAGCACGATATCAACACGCTCACCGCCCAACTCACCCGATACCGCCTGGACGCGCGAACCGCGCATACCGATGCAGGCACCTTGCGGGTCGATGCGCTTGTCCTTGGAGCGGACGGCGATCTTGGCACGCGAACCCGGATCACGGGAGGCGGCCATGACCTCGATGAGGCCTTCGGCGATTTCCGGCACTTCGATACGGAACAGCTCGATCAGCATTTCCGGCGCGGTACGCGACAGGATCAGCTGCGGGCCGCGGTTCTCGGTGCGGATTTCCTTGAGCAGCGCACGCAGACGCACGCCGACACGGAAGGTTTCGCGAGAAATGATGTCTTCACGGGCCAGCAATGCTTCGGCATTGTTGCCCAGATCGACGATCACGTTGTCGCGGGTAACTTTTTTCACGGTGCCGGAGATGATTTCTCCCAGGCGCTCGCGATAGGCGTCGACCACTTGAGCACGCTCGGCTTCGCGAACTTTCTGCACGATGACCTGCTTGGCAGTCTGTGCAGCGATGCGGCCGAACTCGATGGATTCGATTTTCTCTTCGACGACGTCACCGACCTTGGCACCAGGATGCGTTTCGGCAACCTTGCTTGGCCAGGTCTCGATGGCCGGATCGTCGAGATCATTCTCTTCGACGACCGTCCAGCGACGGAAGGTTTCGTAGGAACCGGTGTGGCGGTTGATTTCCACACGCAGGTCCACTTCGTCTTCAAAACGCTTTTTGGTAGCAGTGGCCAGAGCCAGCTCCAGCGCTTCAAAAATTACGCTTGCCGGTACACCCTTTTCATTGGATACCGACTCAACAACCAGCAGTACTTCTTTGCTCATCGTACGCCTCGCCTTTCGCAAGCCATTGGATCCGCGGGATCCGCGTCTCAGTCAAAACTGGGAATAATGTTGGCCTTGTCGATCATATCGATCGGCAACAGGAACTCGTGGTCTTCTACCTGCACCACGACGTCCTGCTCTTCTACACCGCGCAGAAGGCCCTGAAAGTTGCGTCGACCTTCGAAAGGCGAGCGCAGCTTGATCTTCACTTGTTCACCGGCAAATTTGGCAAACTGCTCAAGAGTGAACAGCGGGCGCTCCATGCCAGGCGAGGAAACTTCAAGGGTGTACTCAACGGAGATAGGATCTTCAACATCCAGAACACCGCTGATCTGACGGCTGACAATGGCGCAATCGTCCACCAGCACGCCACCCTCCTTATCGATATAAACGCGCAACATAGAGTGACGACCCTGAGCCGAAAACTCGATACCCCAGCATTCATAGCCCAGGGCCACGACCACCGGGGCCAGCAAGGCCTGCAACTCTTCTAGCTTGCTCGACACCTGAACCCCCTAGTGCATGATATGTGCATGCTTTGCAAAATAAAAAAATGGGCATAACGCCCATCCTTGAAACGCCGTCGAACAGCGGCGTTGAAAGTATCCAGCTAACAAAAAGCCCCTTAAAAGGGGCTCCTTAAACTGGTTGCGGGGGCCGGATTTGAACCGACGACCTTCGGGTTATGAGCCCGACGAGCTACCAGACTGCTCCACCCCGCGACAAAGCTGGGGCGGAAGTATACGACCGATCCCTTTTAGGGTCAATGTAACCTTCCACCTGCAAGAAAGCCCGCAACAGCGGGCTCTCCTGACTAATTGGTACCGAGAAGGGGACTCGAACCCCTACACCCTATGGGCACAACCACCTCAAGGTTGCGTGTCTACCAATTCCACCACCTCGGCAATACTACGTTTGAAACTCTTCTTACTTCTGCTCTTGAGCTGGAGGCACGTCAGTCGCTGGAGTAGCCGACTTTTGCTCTTGAAGCACCGGGACATCATCAGAAGCCGGTTGTTGCTTATGTACTTCCAACACTGCTGGATCTGGAAGCCCTGCTTGAGTCAGCTGATGAGCTTTCTCTTTAGCAAAGTAACCTAACCCCAAGCTGGTTATGAAGAAACCGGCGGCAAGTATAGCAGTAAACTTACTAAGAAAGGTAGAGGAACCTTGGCTTCCGAACACAGTATTTGAAGCACCTGCTCCGAAAGACGCGCCAGCATCCGCACCCTTACCCTGCTGCAGCAAAACCAGAGCAACTACGCCCAATGCACCCAGCAGATGAAAAACGACTACGACTGTTTCCAGCATTTTTTCAGTTTCCCGCGGCGCGACAGATCGCACCGAACTCATCTGCATTCAGGGAAGCTCCACCAATGAGCCCCCCATCGATATCCGGCATGCCGAACAGTTCGACCGCATTGGCCGCCTTCACGCTGCCGCCGTATAGAAGCCGCACACCTCGTGCGACTTCAGAATTCTCTGCCGCCAACTGCTCGCGAATGGCTTTATGCACATCCTGAGCCTGTTGCGGCGTTGCAGTCAGCCCGGTACCAATGGCCCAGACCGGCTCGTATGCAATCACTGCCTTGGCAAAGGCACCGACACCCAGCTCCTCGATGATGCTGCCCAGCTGACGCCCGACAACTTCAAGAGTTTTTCCGGCTTCGCGCTGCTCGAGGGTTTCCCCTACACACAACACCGGAATCAAGCCACATGCCTGTGCCGCTGCGAACTTGCGATTCAGCATCCCGTCTCGCTCGCCCATAATCTGGCGGCGTTCGGAGTGCCCGACAAGCACCAGGGAACAACCTGCATCCACCAGTTGGCTGGGAGCAATCTCACCAGTCAACGCACCTTGCATGGCTTCCACCGCAGAATTCTGCGCGCCGACCGAAATCGACTTGCCTTTCAAGCCATCAATCACTTGATTGATATACAGGCAAGGCGGGAACACCGCGACATCAACACCGCTTGGCAAGGCCAGATGACGAAGGCCGTTGATCAGCTCAGCGACGCTGGCGCGGGTACCGTGCATCTTCCAGTTACCAGCTACCATAGGGCGACGCATGCTGTACCTCGTCGGTCAAAGTGGGCGCAGATGTTACCCAACACAATCATGGCTTGCAAGCCGTATCAGGCAGAAACTTCGGTTACCAGTTTTGCCAGCTCTTCGGCATAGCCGCGAACCTGGTTTTCGTCCTCGCCTTCGACCATGACGCGCACCAGAGGCTCTGTGCCGGACTTGCGCAGAAGCACACGACCGCGCCCCGCCATCGCCTGGGTGACACGGGCACTGGCTTCCTTGACAGCCGGATGCTCCAGCGGACTTTCTCCGCCGCCAAAGCGAACGTTGATCAGCACCTGAGGGCACTTGCGCAACGCCTGGCGCGTTTGTGCCAAACCTTCGTTGCGGGATTTCAGAGCCATCAACACTTGCAAGGCCGCAATGATGGCGTCGCCCGTGGTGGTGTGATTGAAGCACACCACATGCCCGGAGTTTTCCCCACCTACCAGCCAATTGCGCTCTTGCAGTTCGGCGATCACGTAGCGGTCACCGACATTGGCACGAACGAACGGGATCGAAAGATCCGCCAGGGCCAGCTCGAGACCAAGATTGCTCATCAACGTACCGACGACGCCCCCCTGCAACTTGCCGCGCTCATGCAGATCGCGGGCAATGATGAACAGCAGATCGTCACCATCAACGATGGCACCGGTGTGATCGACCATCAGTACCCGATCGCCATCACCATCAAAAGCGATACCCAGGTCGGCATGCTCAGCAAGAACGGCAGCCTGCAACGGCTCCATATGCGTGGAACCGCAGTTATCGTTGATGTTCAACCCGTTCGGCTGAGCAGACAGCACGACAACTTCGGCACCCAGCTCACGGAAGACGCTCGGCGCGACCTTATAGGTAGCACCGTGGGCACAGTCGATGACGATTTTCAGACCGGCAAAATTGGTCCCGGTAGGCACGCTGCTTTTGCAGAACTCGATGTAGCGACCCGATGCGTCATTGATTCGCGACACTTTGCCGATCTTGCTCGACTCGACGACGGTCATCGGCGTATCGAGCAATTCTTCAATCATCAGTTCCAATTCATCGGGCAGCTTGGTGCCTTTACCGGAGAAGAACTTGATGCCGTTGTCGTCATGCGGGTTGTGCGATGCACTGATGACGATGCCGGCTTCGGCCTGGAAGGTGCGCGACAGATAGGCAATGGCGGGCGTCGGCATCGGGCCGAGCAGCATCACATCGGCACCCGCCGAGGTCAGCCCGGCTTCCAGCGCCGATTCGAACATATAGCCGGAGATCCGCGTGTCCTTGCCGACCAGCACCTTGCAGGCACCCATCTTGCGGAATGCCATGCCAGCCGCCCAACCGAGCTTGAGCATGAAGTCAGGCGTGATCGGGTATTCACCAACGCGACCGCGAATGCCGTCGGTACCAAAATATTTCTTGCTCATAAGTGCTCCATCATTCTTATTCGGCTGATTCCACGGCCGCGATCATCCGCACCACATCAACGGTTTCCGCCACATCGTGAACGCGCAATATACGCGCGCCTTTAACTGACGCCAGCGCCGCCAGCGCCAAGCCCCCATGCAGGCGCTCGCCCACGGGACGTTTCAAAGCGTGGCCAATCATACTCTTGCGCGAAACACCTACCAGCAGGGGGCGACCCAGCGCATGCAGGGCCTCCATGTGCTTGAACAAGCTTAGATTGTGCTGCAGGGTTTTGGCGAAGCCGAAGCCTGGATCGAGAATGATCCGCTCGGCAGGAATGCCCGCCTGCACACATTGATCCATGCGCTCGGCGAGAAACTCAGCGACCTCGCGGGTGACATCCTGATACTGCGGATTATCCTGCATATCGCCCGGCTCGCCGAGCATATGCATGAGGCAGACGGGCAAGCCGGTTGCCGCTGCCGCATCCAGCGCACCATCGCGACGGAGCGAACGCACGTCGTTGATCAATCCGGCACCGAGCCGCGCAGTTTCGCGCATGACAGCCGGCGTTGAGGTATCGACCGAGATGATGACATCCAGCTCGCGATTGATCAGCTCGACAATGGGGGCGACGCGTTCAAGTTCTTCCAGAGGAGAAACAGCCCGCGCACCCGGCCGGGTCGATTCGCCGCCGACATCAATCAGCGTCGCACCTGCCAGCACCATGGCTTCGGCGTGGCGCAGGGCCGCATCGAGCTGGCTGAAGCGGCCGCCGTCGGAGAAGGAATCAGGAGTGACATTGAGAATGCCCATGACATGCGTCTGGGCCAAATCAA
>NZ_RAZO01000149.1:23822-26398 GCF_004307535.1 Pseudomonas sp. Sample_9 | reverse complement strand
AAGGAATCAGGAGTGACATTGAGAATGCCCATGACATGCGTCTGGGCCAAATCAAGAACCCGGTTGCCGCAAGGCAACCGGGTCAGGGACTGTACAGAAGTCATTTCAAGCCTTAAACGTCAGCAGCCGGACCGCCAATCGGTTTTTCCGGACGCTCGTCCTGCACGACAGGAGGCGGAGGCGTACCGGTGCCACCCGACCAGTCGCGAGGTTCGCGAGGTGTGCGGCCAGCCATGATGTCGTCGATCTGCTCGGCATCGATGGTTTCGTACTTCATCAGCGCATCAGCCATGGCATCCAGCTTGTCACGGTTATCCGTGAGGATCTGCTTGGCGGTGCCGTAGCACTGATCGATGATGCTGCGTACTTCGGAGTCGATCAGCTTGGCGGTCTCACCAGAGAAGCTGGCAGCCTGGCCGCCACCGCCGCGACCGAGGAACACTTCGCCCTCTTCTTCGGCATACATCAGCGGACCGAGTTTTTCCGACAGGCCCCATTTCGTCACCATGTTCCGGGCAATCTGACTTGCACGCATGATGTCGTTGGACGCACCGGTGGTTACACCGTCAAAGCCCAGGGTCATTTCTTCTGCGATACGGCCACCGTACAACGAGCAGATCTGGCTGATCAGCGCACGCTTGGACAGGCTGTAACGATCTTCTTCCGGGAGGAACATGGTCACACCCAGCGCACGACCGCGCGGGATGATCGACACCTTATAGACCGGATCATGCTCAGGCACGACGCGACCAACGATGGCGTGGCCGGCTTCGTGGTAAGCAGTGTTCTGCTTTTCTTTCTCGGACATGACCATGGATTTGCGCTCGGCGCCCATCATGATCTTGTCTTTCGCCAGCTCGAACTCTTTCATCTCGACGATGCGTTTGCCGCTACGAGCAGCGAACAGCGAAGCCTCGTTGACCAGGTTGGCCAGGTCAGCACCGGAGAAGCCCGGAGTACCCCGTGCGATCACTGCCGGAGCAACGTCGTCGCCCATTGGTACTTTACGCATGTGCACTTTCAGAATCTGCTCGCGACCACGAATATCCGGCAAGCCGACGACCACCTGACGGTCGAAGCGGCCCGGACGCAGCAGCGCAGGGTCGAGTACGTCCGGACGGTTGGTCGCAGCAATCACGATGATGCCGTCATTCATTTCGAAGCCGTCCATCTCCACCAGCAACTGGTTGAGAGTCTGCTCACGCTCGTCGTGACCGCCACCCATGCCGGCGCCACGATGGCGACCCACGGCATCGATTTCGTCGATGAAGATGATGCAAGGGGCGTGCTTCTTGGCCTGCTCGAACATGTCGCGGACGCGGCTGGCGCCGACACCGACGAACATTTCGACAAAGTCGGAACCGGAAATGGTGAAGAACGGCACTTTCGCTTCGCCGGCAATCGCCTTGGCCAGCAAGGTTTTACCGGTACCCGGCGGACCGACCATCAGCACGCCGCGCGGGATACGACCGCCCAGACGCTGGAACTTGCCCGGATCACGCAGGAACTCAACCAGCTCGCCGACTTCTTCCTTGGCTTCGTCGCAACCGGCAACGTCAGCCAAAGTGGTTTTCACCTGATCTTCGGAGAGCAGGCGTGCCTTGCTCTTGCCGAAGCTCATCGGCCCGCCCTTGCCACCAGCGCCGCCCTGCATCTGGCGCATGAAGAACATGAACACCGCGATGATCACCAGGATCGGGAAGCTGGCCACCAGGAGCTGGGTCCAGATGCTTTGCTGTTCAGGCTGCTTGCCTTCAACCACAACGTGATTGTCGACCAGATCGCCGATCAGGCCATTGTCCTGAATTGCTGGACGAATGGTCTTGAAGCTGTCGCCATCGGTGCGCTTGCCGGTAATCACATAGCCGTCAACAGCTACGCGCTCGACCTTGCCATCCTTGACCTGCTGGATGAAGTCGGAATAGTTGAGGGTCTGCGGCTCGTTAGGGCTGGAGAAGTTGTTCATCACCGTCACCAGGACTGCCGCGATGATCAACCACAGGATCAGATTCTTTGCCATATCGTTCAATTAACTACCCTCTGAAGCAAGCTCCGCTACTGGCGCGCGCTTCGCATGATATTCACCGGCCTAACTTACTACATTACCTACAACTCTGGCAGGCGCCGTCTGTAACCCTTTGTGAAACACTTTCTACACAATATTCGCTTATGCCTGCAGAGCGAAATATGAAAAACCTATCGCCCTGCCGAAAAACCTTGTTTTACGCATCACCGCCGCGATAACCCCAGGCCAGCATGTACTGCTCACGGGAGCTGCCACGGGAAGAGTCTGGCTTGATCATCTGGATCTTGTCGAATTTCTTCCGAGCATCCTTCAGATAAACGTCGAACCCTTCGCCCTGGAAAATCTTGATGACGAAGTTGCCACCGGGCTTGAGGATCCGTTCCGCCAGGTCCAGCGCCAGCTCACAGAGGAACATGGCCTTGGGCATGTCCACTTCGGGCGTACCACTCATATTGGGGGCCATATCGGAAATCACAAGGTCCACCTGCGAATTACCCACGGCCTCCAGGATTTCAGCGAGCACCGAGTCCTCCGTGAAGTCGCCCTGGAT
>NZ_RAZO01000149.1:0-23722 GCF_004307535.1 Pseudomonas sp. Sample_9 | reverse complement strand
GGATCGTTGACATGTCTTTTCAGCCAACCAAGGCTTGTCTTGGAACGCGCCATTGGGCACCTCGATGATTAGGGTCGTGATTAGTTGGGCGGATCCACGAACCCTCGGGTAAAATGGCCGCCATTTTACAGAATCCAGACGAAAGGGTCAGATTATGCCGCTCACTCCAGAGCAGAAGAAACAGTACAAATCCATCGGCCACCACCTCAAACCAGTGTTGACGGTAGCGGACAACGGTTTGACTGAAGGTGTCTTAGCCGAACTTGAACGCGCCTTGGCCGATCACGAGCTGATCAAGATCAAGCTCAATATCCTCGATCGCGAGTCGCGCCTGGCGCACATCGCCGAACTGTGCAAGGTCGGCAAAGCGGACCTGGTTCAGGTCATCGGCAAGATGGCTCTGGTCTACCGCAAGAACTTCAGCGTCAACAAGCAGCTGTCGAACGTTCATCGCTTCAAGTGATGCGCAGGGTCAAGGGTGTGCTTCGCGCACCCTGCCACTCCATCCCGGCACCGGCTGCATGACCAGCACCAGCCCGGAAAATCCCAGCACCAGATAACTGAATACCTGCCAGCGCTGCGCATCCGGCCAGCCGACACGCACGGCGACATACATCGCGCACGCGTACAAAGCCGTCAACAGCACCTGCCCGCGAAAATCCCGCCATAGACTGGCGAGGCCCTCGGCCTGTACCAGCACCAAAGCCTGAAAAATCACGCACAGAGCGGCGAACCCCACCACCAGCACTTCGAATGCACTGGCGACTTCGTCGATCAACAGCGGCGCCAGGCCGATCTGGCCCAACGCCGGCTGCAAACCGATATGAATCAACCATAGGCCACCGACCCAAAGCATCTGGGTCAACTGCCAAAGCATGGCGCCCGCATGCAGCGGGCGCCTTCTTTCAGATGTGACGAACTTCGACAATCTCGTACTCGATCACGCCGCTCGGCGTTTTGACGGCGACCACGTCACCCTCTTCCTTGCCAATCAAGGCGCGGGCCAGCGGCGAACCGACGGAGATCTTGCCGAGTTTGAAGTCAGCCTCATCCTCACCCACGATGTGGTAAGTGACGCTTTCATCAGTCTCGACGTTGGCGATCTCGACGGTGGTACCGAAAATCACTTTGCCGGTATGAGGAATGGTCCTGACATCGATGATGACCTGATTCTGAATCCGGCCCTCGATGTCACGAATACGCGCTTCGACCATGCCTTGCTGTTCGCGGGCAGCGTGGTATTCAGCGTTTTCCTTCAAGTCACCCAACTCGCGGGCCGTACCGATGTCCTGGCTGAGCTTCGGACGGACGACCTTGGTCAGGTGAGCATGCTCCTCTTCCAGGGCGCGAGCGCCCTGAACAGTCATTGGGTACTTGGTTATGCTCATGCCTTCAATCCTGCGTGTAGATCCTGCAAGCGGCGCACGGTCTTTTCCGGACCGAACTTCAGCGCTTCGCAGATCGCTTCGCCCGCAGCGATAGTGGTGGTGCAGTAGATCTTGTGCTGCAGGGCATTGCGACGAATGGAGTACGAATCGGCGATCGATTGACGACCTTCGGTGGTGTTGATGATCAGCGTGACTTCGTCATTCTTGATCATGTCGACCACGTGTGGACGACCCTCGGTCACCTTGTTCACGCGGCGCACTTTCAGGCCTGCGGCTTCGATCAGCTTGGCAGTGCCGGCAGTGGCGACCACTTCGAAGCCCAAGTTGATCAGATCACGGGCCACGCCTGCAACCAGTGGCTTGTCGTCATCGCGCACGCTGATGAACGCGGTACCGCCGGTCGGCAGCACTTCGCTGGCGCCCATCTGAGCCTTGGCGAATGCTTCACCGAAGGTGTCGCCGACGCCCATCACTTCACCGGTCGACTTCATCTCTGGGCCGAGGATCGGGTCAACGCCAGGGAATTTGGCGAACGGGAACACCGCTTCTTTCACGCTGTAGAAGTTCGGGAT
This sequence comes from Pseudomonas sp. Sample_9, assembly GCF_004307535.1. NCBI lineage: Bacteria > Pseudomonadati > Pseudomonadota > Gammaproteobacteria > Pseudomonadales > Pseudomonadaceae > Pseudomonas > Pseudomonas sp. Sample_9. The sequence goes on along the minus strand of NZ_RAZO01000149.1, from coordinate 21,762 downwards.
GATTTCCTTGGTGAAGCCGATTTCCTTCAGGGTCTTACCGGCCATCACGCGCGCAGCGATCATGGCCAGGGAAACACCGATGCACTTGGAAACGAACGGCACGGTACGCGAGGCGCGCGGGTTGACTTCGATGACGTAGATGTCTTCGCCCTGCAGAGCCAATTGCACGTTCATCAGGCCGACAACGCCCAGTTCCAGGGCCATTTTCTTGACCTGTTCGCGCATCTCGTCCTGGATGTGCGCCGGCAGCGAGTACGGCGGCAGCGAGCAAGCGGAGTCACCGGAGTGAACGCCCGCCTGTTCGATGTGCTGCATGATCGCGCCGATCACCACGTCTTTGCCGTCGCAGACCGCATCCACGTCCATTTCGATGGCGCAGTTGAGGAAGTGGTCGAGCAGCACCGGGCTGTCGTTGGACACTTGCACCGCGTCACGCAGATAGCGCTTGAGTTCGTCTTCCTTGTAAACGATTTCCATCGCACGGCCGCCCAGCACGTAGGACGGGCGCACCACCAGCGGATAACCGATCTTCGCCGCAGCGCGAACAGCTTCATCTTCGCTACGCACAGTGGCGTTTGGCGGCTGACGCAGGTTCAGGCGCTCGACCATTTGCTGGAAGCGCTCGCGGTCTTCCGCGCGGTCGATGGCGTCAGGGCTGGTGCCGATGATCGGCACGCCAGCGGCTTCCAGAGCACGAGCCAGTTTCAGCGGAGTCTGGCCGCCGTACTGGACGATCACGCCTTTCGGCTTCTCGACGCGGCAGATTTCCAGTACGTCTTCCAGGGTTACCGGCTCGAAGTACAGACGGTCGGAAGTGTCGTAGTCGGTGGAAACGGTTTCCGGGTTGCAGTTGACCATGATGGTTTCGTAGCCGTCTTCGCGCAGGGCGAGCGCAGCGTGAACGCAGCAGTAGTCGAACTCGATGCCCTGGCCGATGCGGTTAGGGCCGCCACCCAGAATCATGATCTTGTCGCGACCCGACGGCGCTGCCTCGCACTCTTCCTCGTAGGTCGAGTAGAGGTAAGCGGTGTCGGTGGCAAATTCGGCGGCGCAGGTGTCAACGCGCTTGTAGACCGGGAACACTTCCAGCTTCTGACGGTGCGTACGCAGGTTTTTCTCGGTGACGCCCAGCAGCTTGGCCAGACGCTGATCGGAAAAGCCTTTGCGCTTGAGCTTGAACATCAGGTCGCGGTCGATCGAGGACAGACCGAGGGTCTTGACCTTCTCTTCATCCTTGATCAGGTCTTCGATCTGCACCAGGAACCACGGATCGATCATGTTCATGCCGAAGATGTCTTCGACCGACAGGCCGGCGCGGAAGGCGTCCGCCACGTACCAGATACGCTCGGCGCCCGGCACGGTCAGTTCGCGCTTGAGCACGCTCATGCTGTCCGGGTTGCTCAGATCGAGCTTCTCGTCCAGACCGCAAACGCCGACTTCCAGACCGCGCAGAGCTTTCTGCAGGGATTCCTGGAAGGTCCGGCCGATGGCCATGACTTCACCGACCGACTTCATTTGCGTGGTCAGGCGTGCGTCAGCCTTGGCGAATTTCTCGAAGGCGAAGCGTGGCAGCTTGGTGACGACGTAGTCGATCGACGGTTCGAAGGACGCCGGGGTCTTGCCGCCGGTGATGTCGTTCGACAGCTCATCAAGGGTGTAACCCACAGCCAGTTTTGCCGCGACCTTGGCGATCGGGAAACCGGTGGCTTTCGAAGCCAGGGCCGAGGAGCGCGAAACACGCGGGTTCATTTCGATCACGACCATGCGGCCAGTGTTCGGGCAGATACCGAACTGCACGTTCGAACCGCCGGTCTCGACGCCGATCTCGCGCAATACCGCCAGAGAGGCGTTACGCAGGATCTGGTATTCCTTGTCGGTCAGGGTTTGCGCAGGAGCTACGGTGATCGAGTCACCGGTGTGCACGCCCATCGGGTCGAAGTTCTCGATCGAGCAGACGATGATGCAGTTGTCCTTTTTGTCGCGGACAACTTCCATTTCATATTCTTTCCAGCCGATCAGCGATTCGTCGATCAGCAGCTCTTTGGTCGGCGACAGGTCCAGACCACGGGCGCAGATTTCTTCGAACTCTTCACGGTTGTAAGCGATACCGCCACCGGTGCCGCCCATGGTGAAGGACGGACGGATGATGCACGGGAAACCGAGGGTTTCGAGAACCGCGTTGGCCTCTTCCATGCTGTGGGCAATGCCGGAACGCGGGCACGCCAGGCCGATGGATTTCATCGCCTTGTCGAAACGCGAACGGTCCTCAGCCTTGTCGATAGTGTCGGCATTGGCACCGATCATCTCTACGCCGAACTTCTCCAGAATACCTTCGCGCTCCAGGTCCAGGGCGCAGTTCAGAGCGGTCTGGCCACCCATGGTCGGCAGTACGGCGTCCGGACGCTCTTTTTCGATGATCTTGGCCACGGTTTGCCATTTGATCGGTTCGATGTAGGTAGCGTCGGCCATGTCCGGGTCGGTCATGATGGTGGCCGGGTTGGAGTTCACCAGGATGACGCGGTAACCCTCTTCGCGCAGGGCTTTGCAGGCCTGGGCGCCGGAGTAGTCGAATTCGCAGGCCTGGCCGATCACGATCGGGCCAGCGCCGAGAATCAGGATGCTTTTAATGTCTGTACGTTTTGGCATGGTTTGTCACTCAAATCCGCAGGTCAGTCGGCAAGCCGTCTTGATCGATTTCTGAAGTCCCGAGGGGGCCGCCGGAACCGGGGCCGCCCTCGAGGGCTTCTCTCTACAGTCTCAAGGCGAACGCTTAGCGTCGCTTGGCCATCTCGTTGATGAAGCGGTCGAACAGTGGCGCAACATCGTTCGGGCCCGGGCTCGCTTCAGGGTGACCCTGGAAGCTGAACGCGCTCTTGTCGGTGCGCTCGATGCCTTGCAGGGTGCCGTCGAACAGCGATTTGTGGATCGCGCGCACGTTGGCTGGCAGGGTGGCTTCGTCTACCGCAAAACCGTGGTTCTGGCTGGTGATCATCACCACGCCTGTGTCCAGATCCTGCACCGGGTGGTTGGCACCGTGGTGGCCGTGGCCCATTTTCAGGGTCTTGGCGCCGGAGGCCAGAGCCAGCAACTGGTGGCCGAGGCAGATGCCGAATACCGGCGTCTCGGTTTCCAGGACTTCCTTGATCGCCTGGATCGCGTAGTCGCATGGCTCCGGATCACCAGGGCCGTTGGACAGGAACACGCCGTCCGGCTTCAGCGCCAGCACATCGGCGGCTGGAGTCTGCGCAGGCACTACGGTAACGCGGCAGCCGCGCTCGACCAGCATGCGCAGGATGTTGACCTTGACGCCGTAGTCGTAGGCGACCACGTGATATGGCAGCTCGGAAGCTTCGATGGTCGCGTGGCTGTCGGTTTTCAGATCCCAGACAGTCGAGCGCCATTCGTATTGGGTCTTGGTGCTGACGACTTTCGCCAGGTCCATGCCCTTCAGGCCCGGGAAGCCTTGCGCAGCGGCGATGGCCGCTTCTTCGGAGATGTTGTCGCCGGCCATGATGCAGCCGTTCTGAGCGCCTTTTTCACGCAGGATGCGGGTCAGGCGACGGGTGTCGATACCGGCGATTGCCACAACATTGTTGGCTTTCAGGTAATCGGACAGGGACATCGTGTTACGCCAGTTGCTCGCTACCAGCGGCAGGTCACGGATGACCAGGCCAGCGGACCAGACGCGGTCGGACTCGGCGTCTTCCGGCGTAGTGCCGGTGTTGCCGATGTGCGGATAAGTCAGGGTAACGATCTGTTGGGCGTAGGAAGGATCGGTAAGGATTTCCTGATAGCCGGTCATTGCGGTGTTGAACACCACCTCACCAACGGTCTGACCGTCGGCTCCAATGGCTTCGCCGCGAAAAATGCTGCCATCAGCAAGGGCGAGTATGGCTGGCTTAGTCAAGAAGACCTCCCGTAAATAACGCATGAAAGGGCAATCGCAGGTTGTAAAAAAGCGGAGTGACGTATGGACACGTCACCCCGCTTCTTCACTGAAATTATTCTGCGCGCTTTTAGTGGACACACTAAAGCTGTAGCTTACAGAAAAGGGCGTTTTTGGTCCACCGCTAAAGAGCCTTAAAGGCCGGAGAATGCGACAGGTCGTCGCCAAGCGGTAAAAACCGGCGCAAAACGGGACGTTTGCGCCGGGTTCAGCAACGACTCAACGCAGGTCGAGCACGTCTTGCATGTCGTACAGGCCCGGCTCGCGACCGTCCAGCCACAGCGCTGCACGCACCGCGCCCTTGGCGAAGGTCATACGGCTCGATGCCTTGTGGGTGATCTCGACGCGCTCGCCATCGGCAGCGAACAGAACAGTGTGGTCACCGACGATATCGCCGGCACGCACGGTAGCGAAACCAATGGTTTCACGCTCACGCGCCCCGGTCTGGCCTTCACGACCGTACACAGCGACCTTCTTCAGATCACGCCCCAGTGCATCGGCAATCACTTCACCCATGCGCACCGCCGTACCGGACGGAGCATCGACCTTGTGGCGGTGATGGGCTTCCATGATCTCGATATCGACATCGTCGCCCAGCACGCGCGCAGCGGTGTCGAGCAGCTTCAGGCAGAGGTTGACGCCGACGCTGAAGTTGGCGGCGAAGACGATCGGAATGTCCTTGCCCGCCTCGGCCAGCAATTGCTTCTCTTCAACACTGAAACCGGTGGTGCCGATGATCATCGCTTTGCCGTGCTTGCGGCAGAACGCGAGATTCTTCAGGGTCACGGTCGGGTGAGTGAAGTCGATCAACACATCGAACTCTTCAACCACACGATCCAGATCACCGGACAGTGGAACGCCGATACGACCCAGCGCTGCCAGCTCACCGGCATCCGCACCGACCAGCGTGCTGTCGGGACGATCGACCGCCGCCGTCAGACCGGCACCCGGCGTCTGCTGCACGGCTTCAATCAGGGTCTTGCCCATGCGCCCGGCGGCGCCCATCACTGCAATACGTCGCATGCCGACTCCTTACAAATCGCCGAAGAAACGCTTCACACCGTCGAACCAACCGGTGGTTTTCGGCGAGTGGCTGTTGTCGTCGGCCAGGGAGCTGCGGAATTCTTCCAGCAGTTCACGCTGACGACGGTTGAGGTTGACCGGCGTTTCCACAGCGACACGGCACATCAGGTCGCCGGCACCGCCGCCACGCACTGGCGCAACGCCTTTGCCGCGCACGCGGAACTGCTTGCCGGTCTGCGTGCCTTCGGGGATTTTCAGTTTGACGCGACCGTCGAGGGTCGGAATTTCCAGCTCGCCGCCCAGTGCAGCGTCGACGAAGCTGATCGGCACTTCGCAGAACAGATGCTTGCCGTCACGCTGGAAGATGTCGTGTTCGCGCACGTTGATCACAACGTACAAGTCGCCAGTCGGCCCGCCCTGGGTACCCGCCTCGCCTTCGCCAGACAGACGAATGCGGTCGCCCGTATCGACACCGGCCGGTACTTTGACCGACAGGGTTTTGTACTCTTCGACGCGACCGTCGCCGTGGCAGGAGTCGCACGGATCGGAAATGATCTTGCCCTGGCCATGGCAGCGCGGGCAGGTCTGCTGCACCGAGAAGAAGCCCTGTTGCATGCGCACCTGGCCGATGCCGCCGCAAGTCGGGCAAGTCGTCGGCGACGAGCCTTTCTTGGCGCCGGAACCATCGCACGGCTTGCAGTTGACCAGTGTCGGAACGCGGATATTCACCGACGTACCGCGCACCGCTTCTTCCAGATTCAGCTCCAGGGTGTAGCGCAGATCGCTGCCACGCTGAGCGCCGCCACGGGCACCGCCGCGACCGCCACCGAAGAAATCACTGAAGACATCACCGAAGATGTCCGAGAAGTTCTGGCCACCGAAACCGGCACCGCCGCCGCCCATGCTCGGATCGACGCCGGCATGACCGTACTGGTCATATGCCGCGCGTTTGCTGGCGTCGGACAACACTTCATAGGCCTCGTTGGCCTCTTTGAATGCTTCTTCCGAAGCTTTGTCGCCGGGATTACGGTCGGGGTGGTGCTTCATGGCCAGGCGGCGATAGGCCTTCTTCAGGTCCGCTTCGCTCGTGCCCCGCTCGACACCCAATACTTCGTAATAGTCACGCTTTGCCATAAGTTCTTTGCACTCTTAAGGACGTTCGGCAAACCCCTCCTGAGCCTCGCCAAACTCGTTGAGCCCCCATTAAGGCCCGGACCCAACTCACGTCAATTCAACGATCCTGGTCTTGATTGATGCGGTATCTGCGGCGCGAAAAGCAGGAGCATTCCCGGCCATACCACCAACACGCGAGCGTTGTCGCATGCTGTAAAAATTCACGTATTCCAGATACGCCAACGCGGGAGGCAAGCTCCCGCGCGGCGACATCCTACCAGTCACCGCCGCAAGGCAGTCAACCGGGCGACCAACAACTTACTTGTGGTCTTTGACTTCTTCGAACTCGGCGTCGACAACGTCGTCAGCCTTCTCAGCCGATTCGCCTTGCGGGGCTGCGCCATCAGCTGGCTGAGCCTGTTCGGCGTACATCTTTTGAGCAACCGGAGCGGAGACTTTCGACAGCTCTTCAACCTTGGCTTCGATGGCAGCCTTGTCGTCGCCTTTGACGGCGGCTTCCAGAGCAACCACTGCAGCTTCGATTGCAGTCTTCTCTTCGGCGGTGACCTTGTCGCCTGCGTCAGCGACCATCTTGCGAGTCGAGTGCACCAGTGCGTCACCCTGGTTACGGGCAGCGGCCAGCTCTTCGAACTTGCGGTCTTCCTCGGCATTCGCCTCGGCGTCACGCACCATGCGCTCGATTTCTTCGTCGGACAGACCGGAGTTGGCCTTGATCACGATCGACTGGGTCTTGCCGGTAGCCTTGTCTTTCGCGCCGACGTGCAGGATGCCGTTGGCGTCGATGTCGAAGGTCACTTCGATCTGCGGCACGCCACGTGGAGCTGGTGGAATGTCGGCCAGGTCGAACTTGCCCAGCGATTTGTTCTGTGCGGCTTGCTTGCGCTCACCTTGCAGAACGTGAATGGTCACAGCGCCCTGGTTGTCGTCGGCAGTCGAGAACACTTGCGATTTCTTGGTAGGAATCGTGGTGTTTTTCTCGATCAGCGCGGTCATCACGCCACCCATGGTTTCGATACCCAGGGTCAGCGGGCTGACGTCGAGCAGCAGCACGTCTTTCACGTCACCGGCCAGAACAGCGCCCTGAATCGCAGCCCCCATGGCAACGGCTTCGTCCGGGTTGACGTCTTTACGTGCTTCTTTACCGAAGAAATCGGTAACCAGCTTCTGCACCAGCGGCATACGAGTCTGACCACCGACCAGAATCACGTCGTTGATCGCGCTGACGTCGATACCGGCGTCTTTCATGGCAATGCGGCAAGGTTCGATGGTGCGCTGAACCAGATCTTCAACCAGTGCTTCGAGCTTGGCACGCGAGATCTTCACGTTCAGGTGCTTAGGACCGGTCGCGTCTGCAGTGATGTACGGCAGGTTGACGTCGGTCGACTGAGCGGACGACAGCTCGATCTTGGCTTTCTCAGCGGCTTCTTTCAGACGCTGCATCGCCAGCGGGTCACCTTTGAGGTTCATGCCGCTTTCTTTCTTGAATTCGTCAACGAGGTAGTCGATCAGACGAATGTCGAAGTCTTCACCGCCGAGGAAGGTGTCACCGTTGGTGGCCAACACTTCGAACTGGTGCTCGCCGTCAACTTCAGCGATTTCGATCACGGATACGTCGAAGGTACCGCCACCCAGGTCATAAACGATCACGGTGTGATCGCCCTTGGCCTTGTCCATACCGTAAGCCAGAGCAGCTGCGGTTGGCTCGTTGATGATACGTTTTACGTCCAGACCAGCGATGCGCCCCGCGTCTTTGGTGGCCTGACGCTGGCTGTCGTTGAAGTAGGCCGGAACGGTGATCACCGCTTCGGTCACTGCCTCGCCGAGGTAGTCTTCGGCGGTCTTCTTCATCTTCTTCAGAATTTCAGCCGAGATTTGTGGCGGTGCCATTTTCTGGCCGTTCACTTCTACCCAGGCGTCGTTGTTGTCAGCCTTGACGATCTTGTAAGGGACCATCTGGATGTCTTTCTGCACAACTTCTTCGTCGAAACGACGACCGATCAGACGCTTTACCGCGTACAGGGTGTTGTGCGGGTTGGTTACAGCCTGACGCTTGGCCGACTGACCTACCAGGATTTCGCCATCGTTGGCGTAAGCGATGATCGACGGCGTGGTACGCGCGCCTTCAGCGTTTTCAATAACTTTGGCTTTGCCGTTTTCCAGCACGGAGACGCAGGAGTTGGTAGTCCCCAGGTCGATACCGATAATTTTGCCCATGTTCACTCTCCCGAAACTTTGGATTTTGTTGCCGCAGCAGTGGTGGCTGACTGCGGTAGCACTTAAACGCTTGACTTCTAAATGGGGGCCTTGCGGCTAATTTCAAGCCTGCTCGTCAATCGAAGGCGAAACCGGTGCCGGCGCCTTGCTGACCACGACCATCGCCGGACGCAACAGGCGACCATTGAGCTGATAGCCCTTCTGGAAAACCTTCAATACGCTGTTCGGCTCGACGTCGGCACTTTCCTGCATGGCCATCGCCTGATGGTGAACGGCGTTGAACGGTTCGCCATGCGGATCGATCGCTTCAAGCTGGTAGCGCTTGAGGGTGTCGTGGAACATTTTCAGGGTCAGCTCGATGCCTTCGCGCATCGGGCGGATGCTTTCGTCGTCCGGGCTCGACAGCTCGAGGCCGCGCTCCAGGCTGTCGACGATCGGCAGCAGGTCGCTGGCGAATTTTTCCAAGGCAAACTTGTGCGCCTTCTCGACGTCCTGCTCGGCACGGCGGCGAACGTTCTGCAGATCGGCAGCAACACGCAGAGACTGATCCTGCGCGGCGGCCAATTGCTCTTCGAGCACTTGCACACGGGTCGCCAGGTCGTCACCCGAACCTTCGGGCGCCTGATTGGCATCTGGGTTTTGCGTATCTACTGTCTGTTCGTCAGCCATAGAATTCTCCTTTCAATTTCGTCCGCGAGCCTGACTCGCGCTTCTGCCCCGATATATGGGGCCGCAAAATCAGGCTTCAAGGGCTGGAATCGATTGTCCTTACAAAAAAGTGCTGATTAGTCATTCTTGAATGCGCTAAGAAAACTTTTCGTTCAAGCAAATCGAGCTAAGGGAGGGCATTGTCAGGCCTGAACAAAACACTGTATAAATAACCAGACCTCAAGCCTGGGAGCGGCCTTTATGCTGGTGCACCTGTCCGTACACAACTACGCCATCGTTGAACATCTCGATCTTGAACTCGATCGCGGGATGAGCGTGATCACAGGGGAAACCGGCGCCGGCAAGTCGATCATGCTCGACGCCCTGGGCCTCACCCTGGGCGATCGCGCCGACAGTGGCGTGGTACGCCCGGGTGCCGACAAGGCCGACATTCTCGCGACGTTCGATCTGGCTGACATTCCTGAAGCCAGCGCCTGGCTGGCCGAGCGCGATCTGGAAAATGACGGGCCGTGCATCCTGCGCCGGGTCATCACCTCGGAAGGTCGTTCGCGCGGCTATATCAACGGCACACCCTGCCCGCTTGGCGACCTTAAAGCCTTGGGCGAGCTGCTGATCGATATCCACAGCCAGCACGAACATCAGTCGCTGCTGAAGACCGACACCCATCGCCGCCTGCTTGACGAATACGCCGGCGCGACCGATCTGGCGCGTCAGGTGCAACTGGCCGCACAGCGCTGGCGCCAGACTCGCCAGGAACTGGAGCGCCTTTCCAACTCCGGCGACGAACAACGCGCACGTCATCAGTTGCTCAGCTATCAGCTTGAGGAATTGGAGAACCTCGGCCTCGGCGAAAATGAACTGGAGCAACTGGAGCAGGAACACAAGAACCTGACCAACGCCGAAACCTTGCTGGGCATTTGCCGGCAAGTGGTCGAGCAATGCAGCGAAAGCGACTCCGGGAATGTGCTGAATGCGCTGACCGCCAGCCTCAATCGACTTTCCAGCGTCAACAGTTCGGTGGGTGCGCTGGGTGAAGCCAGCAGCCTGCTGACCAGCGCACAGATTCAGGTAGAAGAAGCAGTCGGCGAGCTCAATCGCTTCCTCGACAACTTCGATGCCGACCCGGCTCGCCTGCAGTATCTCGAAGAACGCCTCGACGCGATCTACACCCTGGCGCGCAAACACCGGATTCAACCGACCGAAGTCGGCGAGATGCAGCAGAAGCTGCTGGATGAAATCGAAACCCTCAACGCCAACGATGAATCCATCGAGCGCCTGGGTGAGGAACTGGCGTCCTATGCCCGCCACTATCAAGAGAAAGCACGCGAGCTGAGCGACCTTCGTCATCAAGCCGCCGGCAGCCTCGCCAGTGCGGTGGAGCAGGAAATCCAGCGCCTGGGCATGCCCGGCGGCCGATTCACCATCGAACTGAAAGCCAACAGCAGCGACGAGTTGCTGCCAAACGGGCTGGAACAGGTTGAACTGCTGGTCAGCGCCAATCCCGGCCAACCGCTCAAGGCGCTGGCAAAAGTCGCCTCCGGTGGTGAGCTGTCGCGGATCAGTCTGGCAATTCAGGTCATTACCGCCCAGACCTCCCGCGTGCCGACGCTGGTATTCGACGAAGTCGACGTAGGTATCGGCGGCCCGACTGCGGAGATCGTCGGCCAGTTACTGCGCCGTCTCGGTGATCGCGGCCAGGTCCTGACAGTGACGCACTTGCCGCAAGTGGCGGCGCAAGGGCATCAGCATCTGTTCGTGCACAAGGTCCGCGACGAGAAGGCGACTCACACTGCCGTCGCGAAGCTTACAAAGAACGAGCGCATCGAAGAAGTCGCACGCATGCTCGGCGGTATCGATCTGACCAAGGAATCTCTGGCTCACGCGAAAAAAATGGTGGTGACCGCCAAGGCGTAACAAATAGTAGAAAGCACGAAGGCGACCCTTGGGTCGCCTTCGTTCGTTTCGCGAATGTGAAATTCGCGCGACATGCTTACTTTTTCTTGCGTACGTACAGCACCAGGTTGTGATCAACCATTTCGAAGCCATGCTTCTCGACGATCGATTTCTGAAGTTTTTCGATTTCTTCGTCGAAGAATTCGATCACTTCACCCGATTCCACGTTGACCATATGGTCGTGGTGGCCACCGTCAGCCAGTTCGAAGACCGCGTGGCCGCCGTCGAAGTTGTGGCGGACCACGAGGCCGGCCGCTTCGAACTGAGTCAGTACACGGTAAACCGTGGCCAGACCGACGTCCTCACCAGCTTCCATCAACGCCTTGTAGACGTCCTCGGCACTCATGTGGCGCTGCTCGGTAGAGTCGAGCATTTGCAGGATCTTGACCCGTGGCAGGGTCACTTTGAGGCCGGCTTTGCGTAGTTCGCTATTTTCAACCATGGTCAGCTTTCTCGCGATGCTGCTTCGCAGCTTCTCTTAATGCGGGTATGATCGGCGTTTACGTTGTCCCAGCCAAGATAGTGGAAGTCGCCCACCGATGCAAAACACCAAGCTCTTGCTAACCAGTTTCACCTTTGTGGGACTGCTCGCACTCGCCGGTTGTTCATTCCCCGGGGTTTACAAAATCGACATCCAGCAGGGCAATGTCGTCACGCAGGACATGATAGACCAGTTACGCCCGGGAATGACCCGGCCGCAAGTACGGTTTATCATGGGCAACCCTCTGCTTGCCGACACGTTCCATGCCGATCGCTGGGATTATCTGTACAGCCTGCAACCGGGTGGCGGTGAACGCCAGCAGGAACGAATCAGCGTTATCTTCAATTCCAACGACCAGCTTGTCAGCCTGTCCGGTGACTTCATGCCCGGCGTGAGCCGTGATGAAGCCATTCTCGGCAAGGACAGCGGTACTACCGTGACCGCGCCTGCTGAAAACGCCGACAAGCCAGAAGCTGAAAAACCAGCCAAACCAGGCTCCTTGCTGGATCAGATCCAGAAGGACGTCGATGGTGTGGAAACCGTACCGGTTCCGACGCCAGAGCCGCTGGACACCTCGCCGCAGTAATAGGCGAGGCAATAAAAAACCCGGACATTCCGGGTTTCTTATTGCCTGCCGTTTGGTCTGATCAAGAATTGCGTGCTTTGGCCTCGGCAGCCTTGGCCGCACGCAAGCGTCGAACTTCTTTGGGATCAGCCAGCAGCGGTCGATAAATTTCGATCCGGTCGCCCGCCTGAACAGGGCGAGAATCCGCGTCAGCCACGACCTTGCCAAAAATCCCCAGCGGACACTCCGCCAGATTCAGCTCAGGAAACTCTGCCGCGATGCCCGATTCGTGCACCGCAGCACGAACGCTAACGCCCTCAGCAATGCTGATCGTACGCAGAACCTGGCGATCAACCGCCGCGTACACGACTTCTATCTCGATCACCGGCTTAACCATGCATCTGCTTGGCGCGCTGGCAGAAAGCATCAACCAGCTGGTTAGCCGCCTGATTGAACAGCGGGCCCAACGTAGCGCGCACCAGCGGCCCGGCATAATCGAACGACAGATCCAGACTGATCTTGCAGGCCTTTTCGTTCAGCGCCTTGAATACCCAGATGCCGTGCAACTGAGTGAACGGGCCTTCTTCAAGATTCATCTCGATCGACTGCCCCGGCACCAGCGTATTGCGCGTGACGAAATGCTGACTGAGGCCGCCTTTGGCCACGCCGACACTGGCGCGCATGTGTTCCGGGGAGCTTTCCAGCACTTCAGCCTCCGAGCACCACGGCAGAAACTCCGGGTACCGCGCGACGTCGTTGACCAGGTCGTAGAGAAACTGCGCCGGGTACGGCAGGAGCGCGGATCGTTGGATATGTGTCGTCATGTAAGCGTTACTTCCAGAGCTGAGCGGCAAAGACTACAAGAATGCCGATAGGCGCCACGTAGCGCATCAAGAACAGGGACAGGGCAAACAGAACCGGGCTACGGATGGACAATTCATCCCGCACCGCTTCACGCCCCATCACCCATCCCGCGAACAGCACGAAACACAAGCCACCGAGGGGCAACATGATCCGCGAGGTGAAGAAATCGATCACGCCGAAGAAGTCGAGACCGCTCTGCGCACCCCATTGATAGAGGCTGAACGCTCCGCCTTCGTTCACGAAAAACTTGGCTTCCTTCCAGATATTGAAAGAAAACACCGTACCCAGACCAACGAACCAGCAGGTGAACGCAAGCCAGAACGTCACCCAGATGCGGCTGATTTTAGTGCGTTCAACCAGGTAAGCCACCATCGGTTCGAGTAGCGAAATAGCCGAACTCCAGGCAGCCACCGCGACCAGCACAAAGAACACCACGCCCATCAACTGGCCGAAAAAAACGTTACCAAAAGCAAACGGCAGGCTGACGAACATCAGCCCCGGGCCTTCGCTTGGATTCAGACCAGCAGCAAATACAATTGGAAACAATGCCAGACCGGCCACCAGCGATACGAAAGTATCCAACAGCGCTACACCGACCACCGTGCCCGACAGCGAGGTGTTCTTCGGCATGTAGGCGCCGTAGATCATGATCGAACCGACGCCGACGCTCAGCGAGAAGAACGCGTGCCCCATCGCTGGCAGCAGGCCGTCGAGGACTTTTTCCGGGTGAAAGTCGAACATGAAATGCACGCCTTCCATGAAATGCCCGGTGGTCATGCTGTAGCCCAGCAGCACCAGAATCATCACGAACAGCAGCGGCATCATGATGCGCAGGCTGCGTTCAAGCCCGGCGACCACGCCTTTGGCGATCACGAAGGCCGACAGCAGCATGAAAATCGTGTGCCAAAGTGTCAGGCGCCATGGGTTGGAGATGACATTGCCGAAATAGGCGCCGACCTGATCGGCCGTCGCGCCCTGGAAGTCGCCACGGCCCATGTCGACGATGTAATCCAGCGACCAACCACCGACCACACTGTAGAAAGACAGAATCAGCAGGGCCGTGATCATCCCGGCAAACGCGCCCCACGACCATTTGGCCGAGTGCCCTGCTTCCAGCGCCAGCACCTTCAAGGCGTTCGCCGGACTTTGCCGGGCGCGCCGGCCGATCAGGGTTTCCGCGAGCATGACCGGGACACCGATGAGCGCGATGCACGCCAGGAACATCAGCACAAAGGCGCCGCCGCCGTAGACCCCGACCATGTAGGGGAACTTCCAGATACTACCCAGTCCCACGGCCGAACCGGTCGCGGCGAGTATGAATACCCAGCGGCTAGCCCAACTGCCGTGGACAGAAACCTTGTCTGTCGACATCGTTTATCACGCCCAAGCGTTAGAAAAAGAGGCCGCATTGTCCGGGATTCACTCAACCTGCTCAAGCACGCAGCAACACCGTAGCCGACAGCCGAACAACTCCATATAATGCCGCCCCTATGGCTAAACAGAAGAAACACCCAACAGGGACCATCGCGCAGAACAAAAAGGCGCGACACGATTACTTCATCGAGCACAAGTTCGAGGCTGGTCTGGTCCTGGCCGGCTGGGAAGTAAAAAGTCTGCGGGCGAGCAAGTTGCAGCTGGTCGACAGCTATGTGCTGCTCAAGGACGGCGAAGCATGGTTGCTCGGCAGCCACATCACGCCGTTGATGACCGCGAGCACTCACGTCATCGCCGACCCGGTGCGCACACGCAAACTGCTGCTCAACCGCCGCGAGCTGGACAAGCTTGCCGCCGCCGTGCAGCAAAAGGGTTACGCCTGCGTCTGCCTGTCCTGGTACTGGAGCAAGCACATGGTCAAGTGCGAGATCGCTCTGGGCAAGGGCAAGAAGGAATACGACAAGCGTGACACCGAGCGCGAGCGCGACGCCGGTCGTGAATTGCAGCGTGCGGTGCGCAACAAGGGCAAGGAAGACTGATCTTCCTCCTTTGAAAGCAAAGATCGCAGCCTGCGGCAGCTCCTACAGGGAAATACATATTTCTGTGTAGGAGCTGCCGCAGGCTGCGATCTTTTGCTTTGAAGAATCACATCCCCTTGCGCCGCTCCGCCCGAGCCATGCGCTGCACCTCCTGACGCACCTCTTCCAGCACTTCCTGCACATACAGAATATGTCGGCTGGACACTTCCCGCGCCTGCTCGGCACGCCCTTCGATAATCGCCAGATACAATTCCCGATGCTGCGAGATCAGCATGTCGCGGGTTTCCGTGCGCTGCTTGTACATGCCGCCGATGTTTGTGACGACGTTGCGCTTGAGCAGATCGAACAAGCCGCGAATCGTATGCAGCAACACCGCGTTATGGCTGGCCTCGGCAATCGCCAGATGAAACTTCGCATCCGCCGCGCCCTCTTCCGCCCGGCTGACTTCTTCGTGACGCGAGTAGCAGTCCTGCAGTTCTTCGAACGCAGCGGTCAGGCGCTCGCGATCGACATCGGTGGCGCGCAATGCGGCGTAGTAGGCGCACGATGCCTCCAGGGTATGCCGGAATTCGAGCAAATCACGTTGCGCTTCGGGATTGCTTTCAAGCAATTGCAGCAGCGGATCGCTGAACGTCGATCCGAGACCCTCCACCACATAATTGCCGCCGCCCTGGCGACTGACCAGCAAGCCTTTGGCCGCCAGTTTCTGAATCGCCTCGCGCAATGACGGGCGCGATACGCCAAATTGTTCGGCCAGCGTGCGCTCGGCCGGCAGCCGCTCGCCCGACTTCAGCGTGCCCTCAAGGATCATCCCTTCGAGGCGCTCGACAATATCGTCAGACAAACGGCGCTGACGTATCTGATCAAAGCCCATAACTCATTTCTCCACGATCCCGACCGCTCGCCGGGGTGTCTATTCTGGCCTATCCGCGCGCCGCCGACACCTGCCAGACGCCACTTCGCCAAAGCGGATCAGTTGCCCTCTGCACCGCATCTTCGACGAAAGTTTCAGAGCGGCAAATTGACACACCGCTACCAAGGCTTTTACCCTAGCCGACAGCGCTTGTAAATTGGTATTACCAATTATCCAAGATTGCTCACAGTGCCTGACCAACAACAATTAGGGGCCACCCCACCATGCAAACCTGGCAACAGCTCTACAGTCCGCTCGGCAGTCTTGGCGTCTCCGCTCTCGCGGCCGTCATTCCCATCGTGTTCTTCTTTCTCGCATTGGCGGTGTTCCGCCTCAAAGGCCATGTGGCCGGCAGCATCACCCTCGCACTTTCGATTGC
Organism: Pseudomonas sp. Sample_9; assembly: GCF_004307535.1. NCBI lineage: Bacteria > Pseudomonadati > Pseudomonadota > Gammaproteobacteria > Pseudomonadales > Pseudomonadaceae > Pseudomonas > Pseudomonas sp. Sample_9. The sequence continues at coordinate 5,648 of NZ_RAZO01000149.1, read as the reverse complement.
CGTGGCGATTTTCGCCTTCCAGATGCCAGTGGACATGGCCTTCGCCGCCGCTGGTTACGGTTTCGCTTATGGCCTGTGGCCGATTGCCTGGATCATTGTCGCAGCGGTGTTCCTCTACAAGCTGACAGTGAAAAGCGGTCAGTTCGAGGTCATCCGCAGCTCGGTCCTGTCGATTACCGATGACCAGCGCTTGCAGGTGTTGCTGATCGGTTTCTGCTTCGGCGCATTTCTGGAAGGCGCCGCCGGTTTCGGCGCGCCGGTCGCGATTACTGCCGCACTCCTTGTAGGACTGGGCTTCAACCCGCTGTACGCCGCCGGCTTGTGCCTGATTGCCAACACTGCGCCGGTAGCGTTCGGCGCGCTGGGGATTCCGATCATCGTTGCAGGCCAGGTCACTGGCATCGACGCTTTCAAGATCGGCGCCATGACCGGTCGCCAGCTGCCACTGCTGTCGCTGTTCGTGCCGTTCTGGCTGGTGTTCATGATGGACGGCCTGCGCGGTGTGCGCGAAACCTGGCCGGCCGCGCTGGTGGCAGGCTTGAGTTTCGCCATCACCCAATACTTCACCTCCAACTTCATCGGCCCGGAACTGCCGGACATCACCTCGGCACTGGCCAGCCTGATTTCCCTGACCCTGTTCCTCAAGGTCTGGCAACCACGCCGCGCCGCCGGCCAGCACATCGTTGGCGCCGTATCCGCTTCAGTGGTCAGCGCCAGCGTCGGCGGTTTCGGCCAGAAGCGCACCACCGTGGCTTCGCCCTACAGCCTCGGGGAAATTTTCAAGGCGTGGTCGCCGTTCCTGATCCTCACTGTGCTGGTGACGATCTGGACGCTGAAGCCTTTCAAAGCCATGTTCGCTGCCGGCGGTTCGATGTACAGCTGGGTGTTCAACTTCGCGATTCCGCACCTTGATCAACTGGTGATCAAGACTGCGCCGATCGTGGCCAACCCGACCGCGATTCCAGCGGTGTTCAAACTCGACCCGATTTCCGCCACCGGAACGGCGATTTTCTTCTCCGCGCTGATTTCGATGCTGGTACTGAAGATCAATTTCAAAACTGGTCTTACCACTTTGAAAGAGACCTTCTACGAACTGCGCTGGCCAATCCTGTCGATCGGCATGGTGCTGGCGTTCGCCTTCGTCACCAACTACTCCGGCATGTCCTCGACCATGGCCCTGGTGCTGGCGGGTACTGGCGCCGCGTTCCCGTTCTTTTCGCCGTTCCTCGGTTGGCTGGGCGTGTTCCTCACCGGTTCGGATACTTCGTCGAACGCGCTGTTCAGTTCGTTGCAAGCGACCACCGCCCACCAGATCGGCGTCAACGACACTTTGCTGGTGGCGGCCAATACCAGCGGCGGCGTGACCGGCAAGATGATCTCGCCGCAATCGATCGCCGTGGCCTGCGCTGCGACCGGCCTGGTCGGCAAGGAATCGGATCTGTTCCGCTTCACCCTCAAGCACAGCCTATTCTTTGCAACGATTGTCGGTTTGATCACCCTGGCTCAGGCCTACTGGTTCACCGGCATGCTGGTGCACTAAACCTACAAGAAAGACGGAAATAACCGACGCCGGCCCGTGATCCGGCGTCAGCAATTCACCACCGGGTCTGTAAGGCTGCTGAAAGCAATGCGCTTTATATTCGGCAGCCGCAGCAGACGGATAACCGGGCCCACCCGGAGACACGCCTGATGAGCGAGCTTTTTTACAACGCCGTGCCGAACGCGACCCGCGTGGCACCACCACTGCCCGAACCTCGGCAATACCCCAGCGAGAAACCGTCGCGGGTCTACCTGTTCGGCACGTGTGTGGTCGACCTGTTCTACCCCGAAGCCGGAATGGACGCGATCCATCTGCTGGAGCGCGAAGGGATCCGGGTCGAGTATCCGCAAGGGCAGAGCTGCTGCGGCCAACCGGCCTACACCTCGGGTTACACCGAGCAGGCGCGGACGGTAGCGCGCTCGCAACTGGCGCTGTTTGCCGGCGATTATCCGGTGGTGGTGCCGTCGGGTTCCTGCGCCGGCATGCTGCGCGAGCATTACGCCGACTTGTTCAAGGACGAGCCGGAAACGTTGAAACAGGTGCGGGCCCTTGCGGCTCGCACTTATGAACTGGCCGAGTTTCTGCTGTTCGTCTGCAAGGTGCAGCTCAAGGACAGCGGCGAACCGGTGAAAGTCGCGCTGCACACCTCGTGTTCGGCACGCCGCGAAATGAATACACACCTGCACGGCCGCGAGTTGTTGGCGCAGTTGAGCAACGTGGAGCGGGTCAATCACGACCACGAAAGCGAATGCTGTGGCTTCGGTGGGACATTCAGCGTCCGTATGCCAGACATTTCCGGCGCGATGGTGGCTGACAAGACCCGTGCGTTGAAAGAATCCGGCGCGCACAAGGTACTGAGTGCCGACTGCGGCTGTTTGATGAACATCAACGGCGCGCTGGAGAAACAGCAGGAAGCGTTACGCGGGCAACATCTGGCAAGCTTCCTCTGGCAGCGAACCGGAGGTGCGCAATGAGCACCTCGACGATTATTCCTACGGTCGCCGTAGAAGAAGACTTCCGAACCCGGGCACACAATGCCTTGGGTGATCAGCAGCTGCGGAACAACTTCCGCACTGCCATGGATTCACTGATGACCAAGCGGGCAGCCGCTTTCAGTGATCCCGAAGAAAGAGAAAATTTGCGCGCACTGGGCAATTCGATCAAGGCCCGCGCGCTGTCCAAGTTGCCCGACCTGCTCGAGCAACTGGAACAGAACCTGACCCGCAACGGTGTGACAGTGCACTGGGCGGAAACGGTGGACGAGGCCAATGGCATCGTCCTGTCGATCATCCGCGCTCACGAGGCGCGGCAAGTGATCAAGGGCAAATCGATGGTCAGCGAAGAGATGGAGATGAACCATTTCCTCGAGGCTCGGGACATTGAATGTCTGGAGTCCGACATGGGGGAGTACATCGTCCAGCTCGACCACGAGAAGCCTTCACACATCATTATGCCGGCGATCCACAAGAATGCCGGTCAGGTCGCGTCCTTGTTCCACGACAAACTTGGCGTGGAATACACCAAGGACGTTGACCAACTCATCCAGATCGGTCGCAGGGTCCTGCGGCAGAAATTCTTCGAGGCCGACATCGGCGTCTCCGGCGTCAACTTCGCCGTCGCCGAAACCGGCACCCTGCTGCTGGTGGAAAACGAAGGCAACGGGCGCATGACCACCACCGTTCCCCCGGTGCACATCGCCGTCACCGGCATCGAAAAAGTCGTGGAAAACCTGCGCGACGTGGTGCCGCTGCTGTCACTGCTGACGCGCTCGGCGCTGGGCATTCCGATCACCACTTACGTCAACATGATCTCCGGCCCGCGCAAGGAACACGAACTCGATGGCCCACAGGAAGTGCATCTGGTGTTGCTCGACAACGGTCGCAGCCAAGCCTTCGCCGACAGTGAATTGCGCCAGACCCTGAACTGCATCCGCTGCGGCGCCTGCATGAATCATTGCCCGGTATACACGCGAGTGGGCGGCCACACTTATGGCGAGGTTTATCCGGGGCCGATCGGCAAAATCATCACCCCGCATATGGTCGGCCTGGCCAAGGTCCCGGACCACCCGAGCGCGTCCTCACTGTGCGGCGCCTGCGGTGAAGTCTGCCCGGTGAAGATACCGATCCCCGCCATCCTGCGCCGTCTGCGCGAGGAAAACGTCAAAGCTCCGGACGCGCCGAATCAGGTGATGCGCGGTCAGGGCAGCAAGTATTCGCGCAAGGAACGTTTCATCTGGAACGCCTGGGCCAGACTCAATAGCTCGCCGACGCTGTACCGCTTGTTCGCTTTTTTCGCCACGCGCCTGCGCGCCCTTACGCCGAGCAATGTCGGCCCATGGACGCAAAACCACAGCGCACCAAAACCGGCCGCGCGTTCGCTGCATGACATGGCCCGCGAGCATCTGGCCAAACAGGGAGAGCGTCGATGAGCGCCAAGCAAAATATCCTCGGCAAGCTGCGGAAAAGTCTGACCGGCACCACGCCAATTGCCGACAACTTCGATGTCGATCTGGTCACCCAGCCCTACACCTACAGCGCCGAGCAACGCATCCCGCAACTGCGCAAACTGATGGAGGCGGTGCACACCGAAATCCACCTGACCTCGGGCGCCGAGTGGCCGGCATTACTGGCGCAACTGCTGCGCGACCGCCAATTGCCGAGCCTGCTGATCGCACCGACCACACCGCACGGGCAACGCATCACACAGCACTGGGCGAACAATCCCGAACTGCCAGCACTGAAGTCCTACGACCGTCCGATGGAAGAGTGGAAAGCCGAGCTGTTCAACGACACCCCGGCCAGCCTCACTGGCACCCTCGGTGCGATCGCCGCGACCGGCAGCCTGATCATCTGGCCTACCCGTGAGGAACCGCGCTTGATGAGCCTAGTGCCACCGGTGCATTTCGCCCTGCTCAAGGCCAGCGAAATCCGCGACAACTTCTATCAGGTGCAAGAGGAATTCGAATGGGCGCAAGGCATGCCGACCAACGCGCTGCTGGTCTCCGGCCCGTCGAAAACCGCCGATATTGAACAGGTCCTCGCCTACGGCGCGCATGGCCCGAAAGATCTGGTCGTGCTGATTCTGGAGGATCAATGAGTCTTCCTGCCGCTTTCCTGCGTGATGCCGAGCGACTGATTCCAGCAGACCGGCGCTTCGACGATCCGCTGTCGACCCTGGCCTTCGGCACCGACGCCAGTTTCTATCGACTGATTCCGAAACTTGTGATCCGCGTCGAGTCTGAAGACGAAGTCGTGGCGCTGCTGCAACTGGCCCAGCGCGACCACGTGCCGGTGACCTTCCGCGCTGCCGGCACCAGCCTGTCCGGGCAGGCGATCAGCGACTCCGTGCTGATCGTACTCGGAGATAACTGGAATGCCCGCGAGATTCGCGGCCAGGGCACGCAGATCCGCCTGCAACCGGGCGTGATCGGCGCGCAGGCCAACGCCTGGCTGGCACCGTTCGGACGCAAGATCGGCCCGGATCCGGCGTCGATCAATGCCTGCAAGATCGGCGGCATCGTCGCCAACAACGCCAGCGGCATGTGCTGTGGCACCGCGCAGAATACCTATCACACCCTGGCCGGGATTCGCTTGGTGCTGGCCGACGGCACGCGCCTCGACACCGAAAACCCTGCCAGCGTCGCGGCATTTCGCTCCAGCCACGGCGAGTTGCTCGAACGCTTGGCGACATTGGGTCGCGAGACCCGCGCCAACGCCGAACTGGCCGCAAGAATTCGCCACAAATACCGTCTGAAAAATACCACCGGCCTGTCGCTCAACGCCTTGGTGGATTTCGACGAGCCCGTGGATATCCTGAGCCACCTGCTGGTCGGCTCCGAAGGCACGCTCGGCTTTATCAGCGCGGTGACTTACGACACCGTCATCGATCACCCGAACAAAGCCTCGGCGCTGATTGTGTTCCCCGATGTCGAAACCTGCTGCAACGCGGTGACCGTGCTCAAAAGCCAACCGGTATCCGCAGTGGAGCTGCTCGATCGACGCAGTCTGCGCTCGGTGCAGGACAAAAAAGGCATGCCCGCTTTCGTACAACTGTTGTCGGAAAATGCCTGCGCGCTGCTCATCGAATCCCGCGCCGCTTCGTCGACATT
>NZ_RAZO01000187.1:0-19967 GCF_004307535.1 Pseudomonas sp. Sample_9 | reverse complement strand
GGCCTGTATGTGCGCCTCAAGCTGCATGAAACGCCAGTGTTCGCCAATGCGATCGCTCGTCAGGAGCGAGTGAAAGTGCCGCTGGTCGAGTTGTTCAGCCAATACTGGGCTCCAACACTGCTGGGTGCGGCGGCGATGGTGGTCTGCTACGCACTGTTCTATATCTCGACAGTGTTTTCCCTGAGCTACGGCGTATCCACGCTGGGTTATAGCCGCGAAACGTTCCTCGGCCTGCTGTGCTTTGCCGTGTTGTTCATGGCCGCAGCGACCCCATTGTCAGCCTGGGCCAGCGACCGTTACGGGCGCAAACCGGTGCTGATCATTGGTGGCGTGCTGGCGATTCTGTCTGGATTTCTGATGGAGCCATTGCTGACGCAGGGCTCGACCTGGGGCGTGGCGCTGTTTCTGTGCATCGAGCTGTTTTTGATGGGCGTGACATTCGCACCGATGGGCGCGCTGTTGCCTGAGCTGTTTCCGACCCACGTGCGTTATACCGGTGCTTCGGCGGCGTACAACCTGGGCGGGATCGTTGGAGCCTCGGCGGCGCCGTTCTTTGCGCAGAAACTGGTGGCGATGGGTGGGTTGAGCTATGTCGGCGGGTATGTGTCGGCGGCGGCGGTGTTGAGTCTGATTGCGGTGCTGTGCTTGAAGGAAACCCGCAACAACGATCTGAATCAGGTTGCCTGACAGAAGATCAAAAGCTTCGCGAGCAGGCTCGCTCCCACAGGGAAATGCATTCCAAATGTGGGAGCGAGCCTGCTCGCGAATAGCTGCCGCGACCCGGTTTACAGCTCGACAACAACCGCCTGCGACGCACGAGTCGCCTTGGCGCGAGCAGCCTCGATCGACTCATCCCGCGCCAGCGCCACGCCCATGCGGCGCTGACCGTTCACTTCCGGCTTGCCGAACAGACGCAGCGCGGTGTCCGGCTCGCTCAACGCAGCGCCCAGGTTGGCGAATGCAGTCTGGGTCGACTGGCCTTCCACCAGAATCACCGCCGACGCCGATGGGCCGAACTGACGGATCAGTGGCACCGGCAGGCCGAGAATCGCACGGGCATGCAGGGCGAACTGGGACAAATCCTGGGAAATCAGCGTCACCAGACCGGTGTCATGCGGCCGTGGCGAGACTTCGCTGAACCACACCTGATCACCTTTGATGAACAGCTCGACGCCGAACAGACCACGGCCACCCAGCGCTTCCGTCACAGCTTTGGCAACGCGCTCGGATTCAGCCAGAGCAATCGGGCTCATGGCCTGCGGCTGCCAGGATTCCTGATAGTCGCCCTTCTCCTGACGGTGGCCGACCGGTGCGCAGAACGTGGTGCCGCCAATGTGGCGCACGGTCAGCAGGGTGATTTCGTAGTCAAAGTCGATGAAGCCTTCGATGATCACCCGACCTTTGCCGGCGCGACCGCCCTCTTGCGCGTAATCCCAGGCTTTTTGCACATCATCGGCGCTGCGCAGCAGGCTCTGGCCCTTGCCCGATGAACTCATCACCGGCTTGACCACGCATGGGAAGCCCAGGTCCTGAACGGCTTTGCTGTAGTCCTCGAAGGTGTCGGCAAAGTGGTACGGCGAGGTCGGCAGGTCCAGCTCTTCGGCAGCCAGACGACGGATACCTTCGCGGTTCATGGTCAGCTGCGCCGCACGCGCGGTCGGGATCACGGTGAAGCCTTCGGCTTCCAGCTCGACCAGCGTGGCGGTAGCGATGGCTTCGATTTCCGGCACGATGAAGTGCGGCTTCTCGGCTTCGATCACTGCACGCAAAGCAGCGCCGTCGAGCATGTTGATCACGTGGCTGCGATGGGCGACTTGCATGGCCGGCGCGTTGGCGTAGCGGTCGACGGCAATCACTTCAACGCCCAGGCGCTGCAGTTCGATTACCACTTCCTTGCCCAACTCACCACAGCCACACAGCAATACGCGGGTCGCGGTTGGCGACAATGGAGTTCCGATACGGGTCATCTCAGGTCCTCAAAGGAAGCGGATCATCGAGGAAAGCCACGCAGGTGCGCTTTCCATGGGGAGAAAGCGCGGCATTTTACATGAACCCGAGGGTTTGGCTTCAGCTGGCGACAGCCTGTTTGCGATCACGCCAGGCCATGATCAGCCAGACCGCGGTAACGCCGGCGAACTTCGAGGCCAGCGCGGTGATGATCACCGGCGGCGTCAAGGCGTCGATCATGCCGAAAAAGATGAAGGTATCCAGCGGAATGCTCAGCGCCGAACTGATCCACAGACGATCACGCAATGGCCGCTTGGTGATGCTGAACACCAGCCAGTCGATGCACTCGGAGACCGCGAACGCCGTGGCGCTGGCCAGCGCGATGGATGGGTCGGACGTGATGTAGGAGAGCACCAGCGCCGCCAGCATCGCCACGATCGCGCCATGACCGAAGCGCGTTTGCACCATGTCGCGCAGCACGAACACCAGCCCGCCCCAGGCCGACCAGATGATGTCCAGGTGCGGTGCGGTGGAAAAGGCGAAGTTGATCAGCACGACGCTGCTGATGTAGGCGATGAGGAAGATCATGGGGGCGGCCTGTAAATGTGGCGCACAGGTTACTTGAGCGCTGGTATTGCGCCAATAGGTGCGGTGACAGGACCGACGTCTTCGCGAGCAGGCTCGCTCCCACAGTGGAATGCATTTTCAAGGTGGGAGCGAGCCTGCTCGCGAAAGCGGTGGTTCAGACGCCTGACTTCGCGGGAATCATCCAGACCAATCCACTCGCCTTCGCCCGCTCATGACACAACCCCAGCACCACCCGGCGCTCGTCATTGCTCATGCGGCCCCAGCGGGTGATCTCTGCGACCGTGCGCTGGCACCCGGTGCAAACATCTTCTTCGTCCAGCGCGCAGATATTCACGCAAGGCGAGGCGACTGGTCGTTCAACAGTCGTCATTGTTCCTGCTCGACCAGATCGCGGGCGTAACGCTGCGAGTTATGCACATAGTGCGCGGCGCTGGCTTCGAGCATCTTCTTTTGCGCCTCGGTCAGTTCACGCACGACCTTGCCCGGCGAGCCCATCACCAGCGAACCGTCGGGAATTTCCTTGCCTTCGCCGATCAGCGAATTGGCGCCGATGATGCAGTTCTTGCCGATCTTCGCGCCGTTGAGAATCACCGCGTTGATGCCGATCAGGCTGTAATCGCCGACTGTGCAGCCATGCAGCATGGCGTTGTGGCCGATGGTCACGCCGGTGCCGATGGTCAGCGGGTAGCCCATGTCGGTGTGCATAACCGTCCCGTCCTGGACGTTGCTGTTCCTGCCGATCAGGATCAATTCATTGTCGCCACGCAACACGGCGTTGAACCAGACGTTGGCGCCCTCTTCCAGCTTGACCTTGCCCACCAGCACGGCATTGGGCGCGACCCAGCTCTGTGGATGGGTTTCGACGCGGGCGTCGCCCAGGCGGTATTTCATCTTGTTTTCCTCGGGGCTCACGGCCGTTCGAACGACGGCTCAGGTATCGATAAAGCTTTTCGGCGGTCGGTGCAGGCTGATTTTGGCGTCATAGAGCAGGTTGATCAACTCGACGATCATGATCGCCGTCAGGCCCCAGATCTTGTACTCGCCGAAGCGATAGCTCGGCACGTACCAACTGCGGCCCTGATAATCGATGCGATGGGTGTGCTCGCGCGGGTCCTTGCGGAAGAATTCCAGCGGTACGCTGAAGACGGCGGCAATCTCGGCATCATTGGGCTGGTATTCGACAAAGTCGGGAATCACCCCGACATACGGCGTTACCTTGATGCCGTGCAGGGAGATCAACGGACTCAGCGGGCCGATGACTTCGACCAGACCCGGCGGCAGGCCGATCTCTTCCTCGGCTTCACGCAGCGCAGTGAATATGAGGTCCGGATCCTCCGGGTCGCGGCGCCCTCCGGGGAAGGCGACCTCGCCGCCGTGGGTCGAAAGCCCGCTGGCGCGCAGGGTCAGGACCAGTTCCGGTTCGTCACTGCGGGTGATCGGCACCAGCACGGCGGCTTCGGGGAAACGTGCGTCGGTCTCCAGCGTGCGCGGTGTGTGGTTGCTTACCCTATGCAGTAGCTCGTCCAGCATGAGTGTTCTCGATCGGTGCCTTGCTCCGCATCATGCACCAATCAAAGCGAGCGCCCAAGCCCCCGAAACCCGTCGTGTCGCGAAACGACAACTTGCCGACCGCCCCCGCTGCACGCCAAGATAGGCGCAGCATTCAGGAACCCGAGCATGAAATTTTGCAGCCACTGCGGTAACCCGGTCACCCAGCGCATTCCCGAAGGCGACTCGCGGCTGCGATTTGTCTGCGACAGCTGTCAGACCATTCACTACCAGAACCCCAATATCGTCGCCGGTTGCGTGCCGACCTGGGGGACGAAAGTGCTGCTCTGCCGCCGCGCCATCGAGCCGCGTCTCGGTTACTGGACGCTACCTGCCGGCTTCATGGAAAACGGCGAGACCATCGAGCAGGCCGCCATCCGCGAAACCGCCGAAGAAGCCTGCGCCCGGGTGCGCAACCTGAGCATCTACACGCTGATCGACGTGCCGCACATCAGCCAGGTGCATGTGTTCTTCCGCGCCGAACTGGCCGATCTGCAGTATGCGGCCGGGCCGGAAAGCCTTGAAGTGCAGCTGTTCGAAGAAGCCGACATTCCCTGGGACGAGCTGGCTTTCCGCACGGTCGGGCGCACGCTGGAATGTTTCTTTGCCGATCGGCGCAGGGAGGTTTACCCGGTGCGTTCGGAGTCGATTCCGCCACTGGTGCAGCCAGCGATCACTTGAGCTTCGCGGCACCCTGCCGATAACCACACCTGCATCTATCACTATGTGTCTGCGTCATTCTTGGGGAATCGTTTCAATGCGTTGGTTGCTTGCCCTGTTTTGCCTGTCGTTCGTCAGCGTTTCGCAAGCGTCATTCGTGACCACCGTGACGCCCTCGAGCACTCCACTGATCGAAAAAGTCCTGGTACTCAAATCAGCCCACCAACTGCAGTTGATTGCCGACGGCAAGCCGCTGAAGACCTATCGCATCTCCTTGGGCAAGGGCGCGAAGAAAGGGCCGAAACTGATCGAGGGCGACAAACGCACACCCGAAGGTTTCTATTGGATCGACTGGCGCAAGACCAGCGACAAATTCAACCTGTCGATGCACATCTCCTACCCGAACATCAGCGATGCCGCCCGTGCTCGCCGTGAAGGTGTCGAGCCCGGCGGGATGATCATGATCCACGGCACTCCGGATTCGGCAGACAATCCGGAGCAGTTGTTCCATACCCTCGACTGGACCGACGGCTGCATCGCCATGCGCAACGTCGACATGCGTGAAGTGTGGAATCTGGTACCGGACGGCACGATGATCGAGATTCGCCCTTAATCCCTGACCACTGGTCACCCGCAAAAAAATAAATCAAAAGATCGCAGCCTGCGGCAGCGCCTACAGAGGTGATACCACTCTCAACTGTAGGCGCTGCCGCAGGCTGCGATCTTTTGCTTTTTATAGGCCAACACTAATACCACTTTAAACAACGCCCTCTGAAAGCCGCCAATCCATTGGGCCAGACGCCGATTCATGGCGTTGACATGGTATTCAAGTGGTATTAGCTTCCGTCGCACAAGCGAGCCACAACAACCCTATACTCGCGGCGGAAACGACCTACATGAACGACCTCCAATCCCTACGTCCTGACGATGCCCAGCCGACGCCGCTGTACTTGCAGCTGGCGCGCAATCTGGAAGCGGCGATTCATGCCGGGCAGTGGAAGGCCGAACAGGCGATGCCGTCCGAGCGCAACCTCAGCGACCAGCTCGGCATCTCCCGGGTCACCGCACGCAAAGCTTTGGAAGTCTTGCTCGAGCAAGGCCTGATCCGCCGCCTGCAAGGCTCGGGCACGTTCATCACCCCACGGCTGGAACAACCGCTGTCGCGTCTGTCCGGCTTCAGCGAAATGCTGCGCCTGAAAGGTTTCGTGCCCAGCTCGAAATGGCTGGAGCGGGAAATCACCCTGCCGACCCACGAAGAATTGATCCGCCTCGGCCTGTCGCCGAATGACAAGGTGGCGCGCATGAAGCGCCTGCGCAAAGCCGATGACACGGTCATGGCGATCGAGATGAGCACCCTGCCCGCCTCAATCATGCCCAGGCCGCAAGCGGTGGGCGATTCGCTTTACGAATACCTCGACGGCATCGGCAAACCGATCGTCCGCGCCCTTCAGCACATCCAGGCAATCAACGCCTCGGACGAATTCGCCGCACTGGTCGGCATCGCCCCCGGCACCGCCATGCTGCTGATGACCCGGGTCGGCTATCTGGAAGACAACACGCCGATCGAAGTCACCGACACCTATTGCCGCAACGACTACTACGACTTTGTTGCAGAGCTTCGCAGATAAAGAGCTTCGTAGATAAAGAGCCGCGTCGCTGAGCGCGGCCCCAAGCGAGAACGAAAATGTCCGAAGACAACATCCTCACCGCCAGCGGCTGGGTTCGCGGCCGGCTGATTCACAAACACGGCAAGATCGTGTCGATCGAAGGCGTGCCCTGCGATCCGGCGGCTAACGATCTGCCCTATCTGCTGCCGGGTTTCATCGACCTGCATGTGCACGGCGGCGGCGGCAAAGACATCATGGAAGGCGCCGAAGCCTTCGAAACCATCAGCAGAACCCATGTGCGTTTCGGCACCACTTCGCTGCTGGCCACGACCATGACTGCGCCGAGCGCGGAGATCTCCAGCGTTCTCAAAGAGGTAGGAGAATTCTGCGAACAGCGTCCGAAAGGCGCCGCGCGAGTCCTCGGCGTGCACCTTGAAGGCCCTTACATCAACCCGGGAAAACTCGGCGCCCAACCGAACTTCGCCCACACCGCGTTGATGGCCGAAGTCGAAGAATATCTGGCGCTGGCGCCGATCCGCGTCATCACCATTGCCCCGGAAATCGCCGGTCACGATGCATTGATCCGTGAGCTGAGCAGCCGTGGCATCCGCATGCAGATCGGGCACACCCTCGGCAGCTACGAGGAAGGCGTCGCCGCGCTGGCTGCCGGAGCCAGCAGTTTCACCCACCTCTATAACGCCATGAGCCCGCTGCATCACCGCGAGCCGGGCATCGTCGGCGCAGCACTGGCCCACGCCAAATACGCCGAGCTGATTCCCGATCTGTTGCACGTGCATCCCGGCGCCATCCGCGTGGCCCTGCGCTCGATCCCGTGCCTGTATTGCGTCACCGATTCGACCGCCGCCGCCGGCATGCCCGACGGTGAATACAAGCTTGGCAGCCACACCGTGACCAAATGCCTGGGCGGCGTGCGCCTGCCCGACGGCACGCTGGCCGGCAGCACCCTGACCATGGATCAGGCCCTGCGCAATCTGGTCAAGATCGGTTTGCCGATCGCCGAAGCCTCGCAGCGTCTGTCGCAATTTCCCGCCGACTACCTCGGCATCACCGAACGCGGGCGCCTTGCCCCCGGCGCCTGGGCCGACTGCGTGCGGCTCGATCGCTCACTCACACTGACCGCCGTCATGGTCGAAGGAGAAGACATTGACTTCAAAAATGCTTGAGGAGGCGCTGTCCTCGTTCGAGGCCGTGCAAGCCCAACTGCAACAGCTCGACGCGCCGATGGTCGAGATCGCCGGGCGCCTGCGCCGGCAGCCACCGCAAGTGGCGATGACCGTCGCCCGTGGCAGCTCCGACCACGCGGCGAGCTACTTCGCCTACCTGACCATGCAGCAACTGGGCGTGCCGGTGGCCTCGTTGCCGATGTCGGTGGTGACCATGCAGCAGGCGCCGCTGAAAGTCAGCGGTCAGGTCGCCTTTGCGTTTTCGCAGTCGGGGCAGAGCCCGGATCTGGTCAACAGCCTGCGCCTGTTGCGCAAGCGTGGCGCGCTGAGCGTGTCGATGGTTAACGCTGCCGATTCGCCACTGGAAGCGGCCTGTGAATTCAGCCTGCCGCTGCTCGCCGGCACGGAAAGCAGCGTCGCCGCGACCAAGAGTTTTATCGCCACCCTCAGCGCCAGCGCGCGCTTGATCGCGCACTGGAAAGAGGACAGCGAATTGCTGCAAGCCCACGATGCGCTGCCAGAAGGCCTGCGCGAAGCGGCGAAACAGGACTGGAGCGTGGCCATCGAAGCCCTGCGTGATTGCGAGCGCCTGATGGTGATCGGCCGTGGCGCCGGTTTTGCCATTGCTCAGGAAGCGGCACTGAAATTCAAGGAAACCTCGGCGATTCAGGCCGAAGCGTTCAGCAGTGCCGAAGTCCGTCATGGGCCGATGGCGCTGATCGACGAACACTATCCGCTGCTGGTTTTCGCCCCACGCGGCGCCGAGCAGGCCGGCCTGCTGAGTCTGGCGGCGGAAATGCGCCAGCGCGGCGCCCGGGTCTTGCTCGCCGCGCCGGATGACGTCAGCGAACGCGACCTGACCTTGACCCGCGCCGAACACCCGGCCCTCGACCCGATTCTGGCGATCCAGAGCTTTTACGTGATGGCCGCAGGCCTGGCCGTGGCGCGGGGCATGGACCCGGATCAGCCGCGCCATTTGAGCAAAGTGACCCGCACGCACTGACAACTGCTGACGGATGTACCCGTGTAGGAGCTGCCGAAGGCTGCGATCTTTTGATCTCGACCCATAAAAACAAGATCAAAAGATCGCAGCCTTCGGCAGCTCCTACAGGGGACATCGAACCGAGATTCAACTGATGAGACCCAGCCATGCCCGACAACAATAAAGAGCTGACCCTCAGCGCCCCGCTCAGCGGCCCGGTGCTGACGCTCGCCAACGTCCCGGACGCGGTGTTCGCCAGTGGCGCGATGGGCGACGGCATCGCCATCGACCCGCTCAACGACACGCTGTATTCACCTTGCGCCGGCGTGGTCATCCACGTTGCGCGTAGCAGCCACGCGGTGACCGTGCGCGCCGACAACGGTGCGGAAATCCTCCTGCACCTGGGCCTCGACACCGTTGAATTGAACGGCGAAGGTTTCGCCATGCTGGTCAAGGAAAGCGATCGCGTCAGCCTCGGTCAGCCGCTGCTGCGCTATGACCTGGACAAGGTCGGCCAGCACTGCAAAAGCCTGGTCAGCCTGTTGATCCTGACCAACAGCGCGGATTTTCAGGTGCGGCCGATCACCCTCAAAGCGGTGAAAGTCGGCGAGCCGTTGCTGCACATCATCGCGCGCAATGTGGTGGCGGCGAATACCGATACAAGCGGCGGGCCTGAGGTTCGTGGTCAAGTGCAGGTCGCTCATCGCGGCGGTCTGCATGCGCGCCCGGCTGCGCTGATCCGCCAGACCGCCCAGGGTTTCAGCAGCCACTCACAGCTGCATTTCAACGGCAAATCGGCGCCGTGCAACAGTCTGATCGGTTTGATGGGGCTGGCCATTGGTGAGCAGGATGAGGTGCAGGTCAGTTGTCAGGGGCCGGACGCCGATGCCGCATTGCAAGCTCTGCTCAGCGCATTGGCCACGGCGCTGCCGGACGATCATCACGCGCAAGCGCCGACCGCCACAGCCGCGCTGAAACGCCCGGCCGAGGCTGGCGTGTTGCACGGTGTTTGCGCGGCGCCGGGGCTGGTCGCCGGGCCGTTGTTTCGCTTGAACGCGATCACCTTGCCGGCGGATGCGGGCCATCACGATCCGGTGCAACAGCAGCAGACGCTTGAAACGGCATTGAACGCGGTGCGCAGCGAAATCGCCGCCACCCTCGCCCAGGCGAAAAAGCACCAGAACGCCGACGAAGAAGCGATCTTCGCCGCACACATGGCGCTGCTCGAAGACCCGGCCCTGCTCGACGCCGCGCAGCAATTCATCGCCCAAGGCACCGCTGCGACGCACGCCTGGAGTCAGTCGATCGACACGCAGTGCGACATGCTCCAAGGCACCGGCAGTCCGCTGCTGGCCGAACGCGCCAACGATTTGCGTGATCTAAAACAACGCGTCCTGCGCGCCCTGCTTGGCGAGGCCTGGCAATACCAGGTTCCGGCCGGCGCCATCGTTGCCGCCCACGAACTGACGCCATCGGATCTGCTGCAACTCAGCGCGCAAGGTGTCGCCGGGTTGTGCATGGCCGAAGGCGGCGCGACCTCCCACGTCGCGATTCTGGCGCGCGGCAAAGGCTTGCCGTGCATCGTCGCTTTGGGCGCGCAATTGCTTGAGCAGCCGCAGGATCAGGCCGTGGTGCTCGACGCTGACGACGGGCGCCTCGAATTGACGCCGAATGCGCAACGCCTGAGCGAAGTGCAACAGGCACAAATCCAGCGCCAGCAGCGTCGCGACAGCCAACAGGCCAAAGCCCATTTGCCCGCTGAAACGCGCAATGGCGTGCACATCGAAGTGGTCGCCAACGTCGCCTCGAGCAACGAAGCGGCAGACGCTTTTGCCAATGGTGCCGATGGCGTCGGCCTGTTGCGCACCGAGTTTCTCTTCGTTGATCGCCAGACGGCACCGGACGTCGAAGAACAGCGCAGCGCCTATCAAGCGGTGATCGATGCCATGGGCGACAAGTCGGTGATCATCCGCACCATCGACGTCGGTGGCGACAAGCAACTCGAGTACCTGCCGCTGCCCGCCGAGGCCAACCCGGTGCTCGGTCTGCGCGGCATTCGTCTGGCCCAGGCGCGGCCGGAAATTCTCGATCAGCAACTGCGCGCGCTGCTGCAGGTCAAGCCGTTGTCGCGTTGCCGGATTCTGTTGCCGATGGTCACCGAGGTCGACGAACTGCTGCACATCCGCCAGCGCGTCGATGCACTGCGGCTTGAAATGGGCATTGCCGAGCGCCCGGAAATCGGCGTGATGATCGAAGTCCCCGCCGCCGCGCTGCAAGCCGAGCAACTGGCCGAACACGCCGACTTCCTCTCGATCGGCACCAACGATCTGTCGCAATACACCCTGGCCATGGACCGCGACCACGCCGGGCTGGCGGCGCGGGTCGATGCGCTGCACCCCGCGCTGCTGCGCCTGATCGCCATGACTTGCGAAGGCGCGGCGGTGCACAAGCGCTGGGTCGGTGTCTGCGGCGCCCTCGCCTCCGACCCGCTGGCCACGCCGGTGCTGATCGGCCTCGGCGTCACCGAACTGTCGGTGAGCCCGGTGCAGATCGGTGAAATCAAGGACCGCGTACGTCAGTTGCATGAAGCCGAATGTCAGCGCCTGAGCCGCGACTTGCTCAAGCTGTCCAGCGCCGCTGCGGTGCGTCACGCCTGCCGTCAACATTGGCCGTTGCCCTAACAACAAGCTCTCGTTAAAGAGCAGGAGAACCACCATGTATCAACTCTTCATTGAAGGCCTGCAACGCCTCGGCCGCGCGCTGATGCTGCCGATCGCGATCCTGCCGATTGCCGGCCTGCTGCTGCGCCTGGGCGACACCGACCTGTTGAACATCGCGATCATTCACGATGCCGGGCAAGTGATCTTCGCCAACCTGGCGATGATCTTTGCCATCGGCATCGCCGTCGGTTTCGCCAAGGACAACAACGGCACCGCCGGCCTGGCCGGAGTGATCGGTTATCTGGTGATGATCTCCACGCTCAAGGTGCTCGATGCGAGCATCAACATGGGCATGCTCGCCGGGATCGTCAGCGGCCTGATGGCCGGCGCGCTGTACAACCGCTTCAAGGACATCAAGCTGCCGGAATATCTGGCGTTCTTCGGTGGCCGGCGTTTTGTGCCGATTGTCACCGGGTTCGCGGCGGTGGGGCTGGGCGTGCTGTTCGGCTATATCTGGCCGCCGATCCAGCAGGGCATCAATGCGTTCGGCGCGCTGATGATGGAAAGCGGCAGCATTGGCGCCTTCGTCTTCGGCGTCTTCAACCGTTTGCTGATCGTCACCGGCCTGCACCACATACTTAACAACATGGCGTGGTTCGTCTTCGGCAACTTCACCGACCCGACCACCGGCGCGCTGGTGACCGGCGATCTGTCGCGGTATTTTGCCGGCGATCCGAAGGGCGGCCAGTTCATGACCGGCATGTTCCCGATGATGATCTTCGGCCTGCCCGCCGCGTGCCTGGCGATGTATCGCAACGCTTTGCCGGAGCGGCGCAAGGTGATGGGCGGGATCTTCCTGTCGATGGCGCTGACCTCGTTTCTGACCGGCGTGACCGAGCCGATCGAATTTGCCTTCATGTTTCTCGCACCGCTGTTGTTCCTCCTGCACGCGCTGCTGACCGGGCTGTCGATGGCGATCACCAACGGTCTGAACATTCATCTGGGCTTCACCTTTTCCGGTGGCTTCATCGACATGATTCTCGGCTGGGGCAAGTCGACCAATGGCTGGCTGGTGGTGCCGGTCGGGCTGGCTTATGCGGTCATCTATTACCTGGTTTTCGACTTCTGTATCCGTCGTTTCAACCTGAAGACGCCGGGGCGCGAAGACGTGGCCACGGCAGAAAAAGCCGTGCTTTCGGAAACCGAACGCGCCAGTGCGTATATCAAAGCCTTGGGCGGCGCCGAGAATCTGCTGACCGTCGGCGCCTGCACGACCCGACTGCGCCTGGAGATGGTCGATCGCAACAAGGCCTCGGATGCCGAGCTGAAAGCGCTGGGCGCGATGGCGGTAGTGCGCCCGGGCAAGGGCGGCAGTCTGCAGGTCGTGGTCGGGCCGTTGGCTGACAGCATTGCCGATGAAATCCGCTTGGCCATGCCTGCGCTGGGCCGAACAACGTTGGTGGAAACCCCAGTAATTGCCGATGAACCGAAGACCGTTGTGCTTACAAGCAACGAGGCGCAGCAATGGCTGAATGCGCTGGGCGGTCGCGACAATGTGCTGCAACTCGATTGCATAGCCATGACCCGCATTCGCCTGCAACTGGCCGATGGCAAGACGTTGTCAGAGGCGCAGTTGCAAGCGCTGGGCTGCCAGGGTGTCAGCCAGTTGGACGGTGGGATCTGGCATTTGCTGGTGGGTGACAAGGCAGCAAGTCTGAGCTGCGCGCTGGAGGGGTTGGTGAATCGCCAAGAGGTCAGCGCGCAGGTTTGAACGGGGGCGTTGGCGGGCCTGTTCGCGATCAGGCTCGCCAGCTCCGCAGATTCCACACTCCATACGTATGTACCACCCTCCTCCACGCCCTCCTCGCCATGCTGAGCGCTCATTCCCAATCTGGAGAGCGCCCGTGACCCCGGCAAAATCCCCAACACCCGCAGAGATCAACAGCAACGTCAACCAGATCAGCGACTATCTGTTTGACAGCCCGACCCCACTGCTTCCCGCACAAAAACCGACCGCTGAACAGACTTACCTGAAACGTCTCAACGAACAGCTCACCACTTACCGTAACGGCTTTTTGCGACGCAGCCGAGCGCTCTATCAGGCGCTGGAAACCAGCGATCTGCAAACCGCGGAAGGCAAACAGCTCATCGCAACCCAGAAGATCAGGCTCAACACCCAACTGATCAACATGGACCTGCGCGATCAGATCGACGGCAAGCCGGCGAAAACCTTCCTCAAATACGATGCTGGATTCACCGCCATTGAGCACGAAGCGCGGCAAGCCGTGACCGACCGACTGTTGCACCCGCAAGCCGGCGAGCTTCTGGAGAAACTCGGACTGGGGCCGATGCTGCGTCCGGCAATGTACGCGCTGCAATTCAGCTATCAGGGCAGCCGCGTCGAGCTGGCCGGCGCCTTTGTCGTCACACAAAAGGACACTCCCCGTGTCAGCGATCTGCTGACAGACCAGAGCGTTGGCTTTGCCGTACTGTTCACACCCGTGCGCGGTCTCGAGTTCTTCAGCTCTCTGGCCGACCTCGATAGCCAATTGCGTGCGTCCCTGAACCAGGCCAGCGGTCGCGACGAGTTCATGTCCCTGTTGCCGACGCGCTACCACGACGTCGGCGCCGCGGGGATCTGGCCGCTGCGACTTGCAGCCATCGACAGCAAGCCGTTGTTCGAGCACACCTACGACGCGCTGATCGAAAAACGCACCCAGGACATCGAACGGGCGTTGAGCTTCGCCGACAATCCGCAGCAGGATCCCAAGTTACTGGTCAGCGCACTGGAGCGTGCAATCGCTGCGGCACTGCCTGATCTCACCGCGCGTCTTCAATTGCGTGCCCAGACCCTGTTCGAGCGCCACCTGCGCTACAGCGCGCCGGACTGGTATCGCAGCGCCAGTCCCGACAGGCAGACAGAACTCACGCAGCATGTCGCCAACTACAACCGTGCGCGTCAGCATCTGCTTGATCTGATGGAGCCGACGGGCAGCCTGGCGGCGCTTGCTCGCCACCAATGGCTGGAGCGCCTGAGTGATGACCTGGAGATCGACGACCTCGAACCGCACAAGCTGCATATCAGCACCGATCGCCGAGTGCCGGGCTATGGGGTTTATGTGCATCGATCCAATTTGCTCGATCTGTCCTTGCGCGGGCCACACACCGGCGATGAACTGCCCGGTTCGGAATTTTTGCGCTACACCACGCTCAGCTACGATGACGCGCCGTTGCCAGCAATGTACGCGGACGTGACTCCGGCATGGCTGGTCGAACAAGCGCTCAAGATGCAACCTCGCGTCGACTACGCCAGCTTGCAAAAAGATATGCAGGCGCGGCCCACGATAAAGCCGGCGATCGAAAAGATGCTCGATCAACGCATCGTCGCGCTCGCGCATACGGCAGCGTTGCAAGGGCACCTGCTCGACACTGATCTGCAACTGATCGAGCGTCTGCGCAGCGCCAGCGACAGCCGACTGAAGGCCGCCACCCTTTGCGTGCATGGGGCGCAACTGCTGGACCTGTGGGTGCTGCGCCAGAGTGATGCGAATGGCGCGATCACGCGGATATTGCTGTGTACGCCTCAGGCACCTCGCGAGCAACAGTTCCAGGCTTTCGGCAGTGAGCGCGAGTGCCAGTCCCAGCTGTTGAGCTGGGCCAGGCACAGCGATGTCGCTGACAGCATGGCGGGTTACCTGATCAACCGTGCGCCCATGCGCTTTCGCCCGACCCTGCGCAAAGTGCTGGCCGGCCTGAGTTTCAAGCCTGGATCGCTGGAACATCAGAGGGTCACGTTCGAACATATCGGCAGTCACTCCGATTGCCTGCGAGCAATGGCCGAGCATGTACTGGCCACGCGTCTTGACGATTATGATTTCAGCACGCCGCAGTGGTATCGCCGGACCAGCATGGCCGACCGCAGAAAACTCACGACATTGACCGAGGATGCCGAGGGCGCCCTGCGTGAGTTCAATGACCATCCACTGTCGGGCGGACGTTTCCCGGCGTTTATCGATTTTGTCCACGAGCAAGCCCGGATCAGCCTGAACCGCCTGCTGCAGCGCCCGGCCAACGACGTCGACCCGGATACCGTCTGGGCCTATTCGCCACCCTCGATGGTGCGTTCGTCGACACCGCCGCCGATGACCTACACACAGCTGTATCGCGACGGCTATGCCGACGGCGTCGGTTTTCTCGATGAAAAATTTTCCAGCTCGGCTCGCTTCAAGGGGCCGCCAGGTATCGATATCAGCCTCCTGACCGCGCAGAAAGTAGCGCGCTCGGTCACTGGCGTATGGATCGGCCAACGCTACACCGACAAGGTCAAGAAGGAACTGCAGGGTTCAACCAGCGAGGGCTACGCTTTCAGACGCAACGCGACGCTGGCGATTACCCAGCGGCAGATGAAAAGCGCTGCGCTGGAAAGCCGGCTGCGAGGCAGCATCACCAGTCACGATCTGCAATGGCTGGAGCAAAGTATTACCAGCATGGATGAGACCTCGGGACCTGTGCGCACGAAATACGCGCTGCACCGGATGATGATCGATGGCGAATGGATAATTGATGTGTGGCTGTTCAGCCATGCCGAAAACCCGGTCCTGCTTTACACACCCGATGCGCCGGACGGCATCGGTTTTCGTGAGGCACGACAGTTCAATTACCTGCTCAAGAAACAGCCTGGCCTGATTGAATACCTCACGCTGCGGGTAGGTGTCAGTGGCCAGGCCCGGGTTCGCACCTTCCTCGAAAATGCAAGAAAACAGTTACCCGACAGCCTCAATATCTCCATGCCCAGCCCGGCACGTTACGACTCGACCCGGTCGGTAAAACCTGTCAGCGATTTACGTACTGCGCTGTACAACATGAAATTGCAGCGCCGGATCGACAATGTCCACGCCACTACCACGAGCCGTACCGAGATGATCGCCGGTCTGATCTGGACCAGTGTCGAATGGGTGCTCGCCATTGCCACCGCGCCCTTCCCGCTGTTGAGTCTGAGCACTGGCCTGCTGCTGGCGTTCAAGGACGCCATGCTCGCTTTGCATGCCTACCGCCAGGGCGATACCAATGAAGCGTTCGGGCATTTGCTCGGTTACTGGTTCAACAGTGCCGGCGCGGTACTGACTGACCTGCGTCCCGCCCTGCGCTCGCTCAAACCTGTGCGCCGCCCTTTGCGCCGAATCAGCGCCAGTGCCAGCAACGAACAACGCAATGTGGTGACACTGATCGATCAAGTGGCTCCGGTCGCAGCTCCGGCGAACATGCAGCCGGTGGTATTCAGGGCACAGAATTTGTGGGCGTCGAACCAGCCCGATGCCCTCGGACGCTATCTGTTGCATCGCCTTGACCCGGACAGTGGCAGGTTGTTCTCGACCGGTATCCTGGCAGTGCGTGATCCAGAAGGCAGGATGGTGCGCAGTGGCATCAGCGGGGGGGCGCCGAAGTATGAAACCTTACCGCAGGCCTCCGGCCCGCACACAGATTACGGTGTGGCGGCCAAATATCGCGAACGCATCGAAACGGTGATGAACCCGCAAGCTCGAGAGGAGCTGCTCAAGCGCAGTGCGGACTACATGGTCCGTCCCGAGTCGATCGTCGCCGGGGCTGTCAGTGAAATGTCCTCGACGCGCAGAGCCTACCTGACGCAGGTCGAGAAGCTGACCAAGGATGCCACTCAGCATTTTTCCGAACTTGCCTCGCTACCCGCACGCCCGCAGGTCCCTGATGTCGGCGCCGATATATCGTTTGCCCAACTGATCGCCAGCGATGCGCTCAAGGGCAAAAACCTGGTAATCGGCGCGGTGCCCGCCTCGATCGCCAGTAAACAAGCGCTGATCCAGAATCTGGATGCGTTGGTCAGAAACGGCTACAAGCGTCTCTATATCGAATACCTCCCCGGAGACGTCTTCCCGCTCAAACTGGAAAAACTCAACGCGGGCAAATCCTGGCTGCATATCCGCAAGCATCTGCAAGCCGTGGATAAGGCGTTGGGCTGCGATGCGACGTTCTCCTACGAGGCGCTGGTGCGCGCGGCACGGGAAAAAGGCCTGAAAATCAGCGCGCTGGATGCTTCCACCTGCTACCGGGTCGAGGGCGCACTGGTCATGTCCGAGCTCTCGCCTCTGACGCCGAGAGGCAACAGCGTGCGAAATTTCTACTCGCACAAAATCCTTGCTGGCGATAGCGTTGACGCGCCAGACGAACGCTGGATCGTGCTCACGGAACAATCGCGGATGAGCACCTTCGACAACACACCGGGGCTTGCCGATCTTCACGATGCCGTGGCCGTGCGCATTGAAGATGTCGACCTGTATCAACCTGCGCGCATTGCCAGGGATGCGCCCGGCGGCATCGCCGGAGATGCATCAGCGCAAGGAGATTTTCTCGTCCAGATGCCGAGTACATACATGGCGCCTCTGCCAGCCTCCAGGCCGTCCGCCGCAACGGCTGCCGTTGACCACTTCAGTGAATTCGATGTTGCTGCGCCACTGCGCAACGACATTGCTGAAATGTTGCAAAGGCCCTACTCCATGAACTCGTATTACACCCCGACAGTACCGAGTGAAAGAACGGCCTACGAGGCTTTCATTGCCCAGCGCGACCGTCTGGAAAAAGCGGCCAGAGACGCCTTCACTGCTTACGTCCCTCCCGACGCGCCGATCCTGCCGGTGCTCACCTCCGACTGCACATTCGAGGTTTTTTTGCGGCAATTGACCGACGCACGCTTGAATCTGCTGATCGGCGAAACCCACAGCGATACAGCCAGCAAAGCGCTGCTGAAAAAGCACATGAAAGCCCTCAAGGAAGCAGGGTACGACACGTTATATGTCGAGCACGTGTTCACCGACCTGCACCAGGCCGATCTCGATACTTTCCTGCGCACCCAGCGCATGCCGGACAGGCTTAAGGCGTATCTGCAGCGTCAGGATCACGGCCACATGCGCTTTTACCAAGGGAGCGATACGTACACCGAGGTCTATCAGGCCGCAGCCAAATACAACATGCGCATCAGGGCAATCGATTGCACGGCGTCCTACCACCTCAAGGGCATACATGACGTGGAAATCTCCCGAAACGAGATGTTCAGCTATTTCGCGACCCAAGTGATCGAAGCCGATCAACTGGCTCACGGACCGCATAAATGGGTGGCCCTCATCGGCAGCGCGCACACCAATTACAACCTCGGCGTGCCAGGTCTGGCCGATACACTTTCAGCCGTCAGCCTGCACGTACGCGACACGGCCCCTGAGCTGGCCAGGGACATCCACCGTGGCTCGTGGGAGTTTGTCAGCGACAAGAGCAAGGCCAACGTACAGGCCTTGAGCAGCGACTTTCTCATGGAGGTCGCCGTCCCCGGAACGAAAAAGCCTGTCGCGACGCCATCTGTCAGTCGCAGCAAACTGATCCAAACCGGCGACTTCCTGATCGAAAATGCAGATACCCGCAACGCTAGCGTTGTGCATAAATCCCGCAATGGCGAGATCGTTGTCACGCCGATCCAGGTCAATGACAAGGGTCTGTTATTCGTTGATCGTTGGGAGAAAAAAGGTGAGAGCTTCAAATACCTGCGGTTGTTGATCGACATGCTTGTAACAGACGTGAACCTGACACCGGTGACGTGACACCCGAGCGATTGCACGTCGTGGAAAACCACTGGGCTTGACGGCCCAGTGGTTTTTTTCATGCCTGGGGATCCACCCGATCCAGCGCACGGTTCACCGCCAGCTCGGCAAGCATGATGATCTGCTGAATCGCCAGCGCCGTATTGCGCTGCGGTCGCCCCAACTGATCGGCGAAATCACTGGCCAGGGTGTTGGCTGAAGCAAGTGACTCACAGGCATGGGCGAGCAGGGTTTCGGTGTCGATTTCGGGCTGGATCACAAACATGGTACTGGGAGGGTGCGGTTTGCTCGGCTGCGGACACAGGTAAAAATCCAGAGCGCGCTTGATCGCTTCGCGGTTCTTGGCGAGGTCGTCGGCGCGGATGGTTTGTTCGAGGGGGGTTGAGGGTTCGAGGGGTGGGTCGGGGACGATTTTATCCACAATATTTCTCCTGCTGAGGCTGATGGACAACCATCAATCGCCGGATCTCACGCGGCGAATAGGTGGCAGCTATGTGCGAGGTGAGATCCACCGGAGCAGGCAACCGGCCAGACCGAAGTCTGCCCGCACACAGCCGCCATAAAGCAGGCAGCAGATTGAGCTGGCGCCAATTATCGTGGTGCTGGCGCCAGTTGCAAGCTATCCGGGGATCTCACTCCCGATCGCTGATTCGCAGCGATGGGAAAAGACTAGAGATCGCACGTCCGACGGACAACCTGAAAACCTTGTGGGAAGGTTCTGCTAACTCAGACACTGCTTTAAACACACTCCAGATCGCCACCCTCACCCTAGCCCTCTCCCAGAGGGAGAGGGGACTGACCGAGTTGTTCAGGCGAGGTACGCCGACGTGAAAGTCCGAGTTGAACTCAGGAGTTGAAAACCACACAAAATCGGCCCCCTCTCCCTCGGGAGAGGGCTGGGGTGAGGGGCAGCAACAACACAAATCAAAAGCCGGACACACACGCTTTTCACCACTCAATAGGCCGAGTGTCAGCTCGCCTGCTCTTGATCTTGATCCACCGGCGACGTCGGAACGAAGGAACCCGAGCCTGCGAGGGCCGAACGTAGGAGCAAGCGTTTTTTTGCTCATTTTTTTACTGGGCCGGCATTCCGGGCGTTTGTAAAAAAAGCGAGTCGCCGTAAGGGCGAAACCGCCAGCCGCAGCACCCGAAGCAACGGATATTCACCC
>NZ_RAZO01000484.1:0-1575 GCF_004307535.1 Pseudomonas sp. Sample_9 | reverse complement strand
TCAACGGCACCTACGGCTACCTCACGCTTGATGCCAACGGCAACGCCGTTTATCAGAGCAATCCGAACACGGTGAACGGCCCGGGCGCGGTGGATGTGTTCACCTACACCGTGCGCGACGCCGACGGTGACGAAAGCACCACGACCATCACAATTGACGTTTACAACAGCTGCCTGAAAGCCGTCAGCGACACTGACGTCACCGTCTACGAAAAGGCCCTCGACCTGAACAAGGATGGCCAGGATCTGGCGGCGGGCAGCGTGGTCGGCAGCGATCCGGACAGCTCTGGCGAAACCGCTTCCGGCACCCTGGTCGGCTCGGTCACTGGTGCGGTCGGCGCGATCAGCTATGCACTGGTCGGCAGCGCCACCGGTAATTACGGGCAGATCGTCCTCAATGCCAATGGCACTTACACCTACACCCTGACTTCGCCGGCTACCACCACGTCGCACGCCGACGACGGGGCCAACAGCCTGAGCGAAACCTTCACCTATCAGGCCACCGACTCTCTCGGCAACGTCGTCACCAGCACAATCGTCGTGAGCATCGTCGATGACGTGCCGAAAGCGCTGAATGACAGCAATGCCGACAACGCGACCGAAGCCCAGCTGACCCTGACCGGCAACGTTCTCGACAACGATGTGCAAGGCGCCGACCGCGTCGCTAGCGGCCCGGTGACTGCCGGTACTTTCACTGGCACTTACGGCACGCTGGTGCTCAACGCCAACGGCACTTACACCTACTCGCTGGACGCCAATGACGCCGACTTCAAAAACCTCCACGGCGGCGGCAACGGCACTGAAACCTTCACCTACACCATCACCGATGCCGACGGCGACACCAGCACCGCCAACCTGGTGCTGAACATCCATAACAACGACGATCCGGTGTGCCTCGACGGCCTCGATGTGAAGGGCGGCGAGATCACCGTCTACGAGAAAAACCTCAGCGACGGCAGCAGCCCCGACACCTCGGCGCTGACCCAGAGCGGCAGCTTCACCGTCACTGCGCTTGATGGCCTGCAAACCCTCACGGTCGGCGGCATTGCGGTGATCAGCAATGGCGTCGCCGCCGGTTTGCCGCAATCGGTGGTCTCGCCATTGGGCAGTACGTTCACCATCACCGGTTACGACCCGGCCTCCGGCGTGGTCAGCTACAGCTACACCCTGGTCGACAATGAAGCTCATCCGAACGCCAACGGTGCCAACAGCCTCAGCGAGAGCTTCGACGTGGTCGCCACTGATACCGATGGCAGTACCGCCAGCGGTCAGATCAACGTCAATATCGTCGATGACCTGCCGAGCGCCAATCCGGATGCGGCTTCGGTCGCGGAAGGCGGCACCGTCAGTGGCAACGTCTTCGCTAACGATAGTGGCGGCGCTGACGGTCCGGCGGTTTCCGGTGCCGTGATCGGCGTGCGTGCCGGTGCCGATACCTCCACTTCAGCCGTCGGCGGTTTGAATTCGCAGATCAATGGAACCTACGGCTACCTCACCCTCGATGCCAACGGCAATGCCGTCTATCACAGCAATCCGAACGCGGTGAACGGCCCGGGCGCGGTGGATGTATTCACCT
>NZ_RAZO01000203.1:0-1576 GCF_004307535.1 Pseudomonas sp. Sample_9 | reverse complement strand
TTGACCTGCTCCGTACACCCACTGCCCTACCGCGCCAATCCCGCCGACTATTTCGCGGCCATTCGCAATGCCCCCGGCGCCGTGCTGCTCGACAGTGGCCGGCCGAGCGCTGAACGCGGCCGATATGACTTGCTCAGCGCCTGGCCGCTGGAACAACTGGCGGTGTTGCCGGAGGAAAGCGGCGCGCACCTTCTGCAGCGCCTGCGTGACCACCTCAGCCGCTTGGGCGAAGCGCAGTTGCCCGCCGGATCCGAATTGCCGTTCGCCGGCGGATTGATCGGCTATTTGAGCTACGACTTCGGCCGGCATCTGGAAAACCTGCCAAGTCAGGCGCTGGATGACCTGCAACTGCCCGATGCGCGTTTTGGCCTGTACGACTGGGCGCTGATCAGCGATCACCACGGGCAAACCAGCCAATTGGTCTTTCATCCAACGCTTGTCGACAGTGAACGGCAGCGATTGGTCGCGCTGTTCACTCAGCCTCAAGTTAACGCGCTGGCGCCCTTCAAACTCAACGCCCCCATGGCCGCTGATCTCTCGGCCGACGATTACCGTCAGGCCCTCGAACGCATTCAGGACTACATCCAGGCCGGCGACTGCTATCAGGTCAACTTCGCGCAACGCTTTCGTGCTGAATGCCAAGGCGATCCGTGGCTGGCTTACTGCGCTTTGCGTCAGGCCTGCCCGACGCCGTTCTCCGGCTTTCAGAGCCTGCCCGATGGAGGCGCAGTGCTGAGCCTGTCACCGGAACGTTTCGTCAGAGTCAGCCAGCGCCAAGTCGAAACCCGTCCGATCAAGGGCACCCGCCCCCGTGGCGTCACCCCAGCCGAGGACGCCGCCAACGCCGCCGAACTGCTGGCCAGCCCCAAGGATCGCGCGGAAAACCTGATGATCGTCGACCTGCTGCGCAACGATCTCGGGCGCGCCTGCCGCATCGGCTCGGTGCGGGTGCCGGAGTTGTTCAGTCTGGAGAGTTATCCGAACGTGCATCACCTGGTCAGCAGCGTGACCGGTGAACTGGCGACGGATCGTGATGCGCTCGACCTGATCGCTGGCAGTTTCCCCGGCGGCTCAATCACCGGCGCACCGAAGATTCGGGCGATGCAGATCATCGACGAGCTGGAGCCAACCCGGCGCGGTCTGTATTGCGGCTCGTTGCTGTATCTGGACGTGCGCGGCGAGATGGACAGCTCCATCGCCATTCGCAGTCTGCTGGTCAAGGATGGCCAGGTGTGCTGCTGGGGCGGCGGCGGGATCGTCGCCGATTCGGACTGGCAGGCGGAGTATCAGGAGTCGATGACCAAAGTGCGGATCCTGCTCGATACCCTGCAGAACCTCTGAAGCATCGCGAGCAGCCTCCCACACCGATCGTTCCCACGCTCCTGCGTGGGAATGCAGCCCGGGACGCTCCGCGTCCCTTTCAAAAGCCGAACGCGGAGCGTCCGATGAGGCATTCCCACGCAGAGCGTGGGAACGATCATCGTGTGGGAGCGAGCCTGCTCGCGAAGACGTCCTTCCAGACGACTACAAACTCAACTCTCTATTAGAGGCCTTGAGAAATTCCTGCTTCAGCTCT
>NZ_RAZO01000204.1:0-19974 GCF_004307535.1 Pseudomonas sp. Sample_9 | reverse complement strand
ATTTGGAATGCGGTGCAACTGTAGGAGCTGCCGAAGGCTGCGATCTTTTGATCTTCATGCGCCCAGGGTCAGGCCATTCGCAGGCAACGGCAACGCCGTCTTGTACCGCACCTGCTTGAGCGCAAAGCTGGAGCGAATGTTCGCCACCCCCGGCACCTTGGTCAGAAAATCCATCATGAAGCGTTCCAGCGACTGGATGCTCGGCACCAGCACGCGGATCAGATAATCCGGATCACCCGCCATCAGATAGCACTCCATAACCTCGGGCCGGTCGGAGATCGCTTCCTCGAAATGCTGCAACGCTTCTTCCACCTGCTTTTCCAGGCTGACGTGAATGAACACATTCACGTGCAGCCCCAGCAGATCGGCATCCAACAGCGTGACCTGCTCGCGAATCAGGCCCAATTCCTCCATGGCCTTGACCCGGTTGAAGCACGGCGTCGGCGACAGGTTCACCGAGCGAGCGAGGTCGGCGTTGGTGATGCGCGCGTTCTCCTGAAGGCTGTTGAGAATGCCGATGTCGGTACGGTCCAGTTTGCGCATGAGACAAAACCACCTGTTTTTTATGTTTATGCAGAATTTCTATCTGCAAATGGTCGCCAGCGCAACGAAACACAGAGAAATATTCTTCTTGGCCACGCCTATGATTGTTGTAGGACAAGATTTCCTCATCCCGGAATGACTGCCAGCTCACTACAAGAAATTCACAAGATCGAGCGTAGAAGCCATGACCCAAGCGTATGAACCGCTGCGCCTGCACGTCCCTGAACCCTCGGGCCGTCCCGGCTGCAAAACCGATTTTTCCTACCTGCATCTGACCGATGCCGGTACGGTGCGCAAACCTCCTGTCGATGTAGAACCCGCTGACACCGCCGACCTCGCCCGTGGCCTCATTCGCGTGCTCGACGATCAGGGCAACGCCCTCGGCCCGTGGGCCGAAAACGTGCCGGTCGAGATACTGCGCAAAGGCATGCGCGCGATGCTCAAGACGCGCATCTACGACAACCGCATGGTCGTCGCCCAGCGGCAGAAAAAGATGTCGTTCTACATGCAGAGCCTCGGCGAAGAAGCCATCGGCAGCGCCCAGGCATTGGCGCTGAACATCGATGACATGTGCTTCCCGACCTACCGCCAGCAAAGCATTCTCATGGCCCGCGATGTGCCGCTGGTCGACCTGATCTGCCAGTTGCTGTCCAACGAGCGCGATCCACTGAAGGGCCGCCAGTTACCGATCATGTACTCGGTCAAGGACGCCGGTTTCTTCACCATCTCCGGCAACCTCGCCACTCAGTTCATTCAGGGCGTTGGCTGGGGCATGGCCTCGGCGATCAAGGGCGATACCAAAATCGCCTCGGCGTGGATCGGTGACGGCGCCACCGCCGAATCGGACTTCCACACCGCCCTCACCTTCGCTCACGTTTATCGCGCGCCGGTGATCCTCAACGTGGTCAACAACCAGTGGGCAATTTCCACCTTCCAGGCCATCGCCGGCGGTGAAGCCACCACCTTCGCCGGACGCGGCGTCGGTTGCGGCATCGCCTCGCTGCGTGTCGATGGCAACGATTTCTACGCGGTCTACGCTGCTTCCGCCTGGGCTGCCGAACGCGCCCGGCGCAACCTCGGCCCGACCATGATCGAATGGGTCACCTACCGCGCCGGCCCGCACTCGACCTCCGACGATCCATCGAAATACCGCCCTGCCGATGACTGGAGCCACTTCCCGCTCGGCGATCCGATCGCGCGTCTGAAACAGCACCTGATCAAGGTCGGTCACTGGTCGGAGGAAGAGCACAGCGCCGTCAGCGCTGAACTTGAAGCCGAAGTGATTGCCGCGCAGAAACAGGCCGAACAGTACGGCACCCTCGCCGGCGGGCAGATTCCAAGCGCCGCGACCATGTTCGAAGACGTCTACAAAGAGATGCCGGAGCACTTGAAGCGCCAGCGTCAGCAGTTGGGGATCTGACATGAACGATCACAACAACAATATTCAGTTGGAAACCGCCATGACCACGACCACCATGACCATGATCCAGGCCCTGCGCTCGGCCATGGATGTGATGCTTGAGCGCGATGACAACGTCGTCGTCTTCGGTCAGGACGTCGGCTACTTCGGCGGCGTGTTCCGCTGCACCGAAGGCCTGCAGACCAAGTACGGCACTTCGCGGGTGTTCGACGCACCGATTTCGGAAAGCGGCATCGTCGGCGTCGCCGTCGGCATGGGCGCCTACGGTTTGCGTCCGGTCGCTGAAATCCAGTTCGCCGACTACGTCTACCCCGCCTCCGACCAGATCATTTCCGAAGCGGCGCGCCTGCGTTATCGCTCGGCCGGCGAGTTCACCGCACCGATGACCCTGCGCATGCCTTGCGGCGGTGGCATCTACGGTGGTCAGACCCACAGCCAGAGCATCGAGGCGATGTTCACTCAGGTCTGCGGTCTGCGCACGGTGATGCCGTCCAACCCCTACGACGCCAAAGGCTTGCTGATCGCCTCCATCGAAAACGATGACCCGGTGATCTTCCTCGAGCCGAAACGCCTGTACAACGGCCCGTTCGATGGCCATCACGACCGCCCGGTAACCCCGTGGTCGAAACACCCGCAAGCCCAAGTGCCGGACGGTTACTACACCGTGCCGCTGGACGTTGCCGCGATTACTCGCCCGGGCAAGGACGTGACCGTGCTGACCTACGGCACCACCGTATACGTCTCGCAAGTCGCTGCCGAAGAATCCGGCGTCGATGCCGAAGTCATCGACCTGCGCAGCCTGTGGCCGCTGGACCTGGACACCATCGTCAAATCGGTGAAGAAAACCGGCCGCTGCGTGGTGGTTCACGAAGCCACCCGCACCTGCGGTTTCGGCGCCGAGCTGGTGTCGCTGGTGCAAGAGCATTGCTTCCATCACCTGGAAGCGCCGATCGAACGCGTCACCGGTTGGGACACTCCCTACCCGCACGCGCAGGAGTGGGCGTATTTCCCAGGGCCGTCCCGCGTGGGCGCAGCGTTGAAACGGGTCATGGAGGTCTGAATGGGCACGCACGTTATCAAGATGCCGGACATCGGCGAAGGCATCGCAGAAGTAGAGCTGTCGCAGTGGCACGTCAAAGTGGGCGATCTGGTGGTTGAAGATCAGGTGCTGGCGGACGTGATGACAGACAAGGCGATGGTCGATATTCCGTCGCCGGTGAATGGCAAGGTGATTGCCCTTGGTGGTCAGCCGGGTGAAGTGATGGCGGTCGGCAGTGTGCTGATCAGCATCGAAGTCGAAGGGGCTGGCAACCTTAAAGAGTCCGCCGCGCCCGTGCCCGTCAAAGAAGCACCGGTTGCGCCGAAAGTTGAAGCCGCTGTCGAGAGCAAACCCGCTGCAACCGCCGCACCACGTCCGGCTGCCGTTTGCCAAGGCCCGATGGTTGCTCGCGAAGCGGATGAACGCCCGCTCGCCTCGCCGGCCGTGCGCAAACATGCACTGGATCTCGGTATTCAATTGCGTCTGGTGCGCGGCACCGGCCCGGCCGGTCGTGTGCTGCACGAAGACCTTGAAGCCTATCTGGCGCAAGGTCAGTCGAACGCTTCGGCGCCGGCCGCTGCCGCTTACGCTCAACGCAACGACGAAGAACAGATTCAAGTGATCGGCATGCGCCGCAAGATCGCCCAGCGCATGCAGGATGCTACTCAGCGTGCCGCGCATTTCAGCTACGTCGAGGAAATCGATGTCACCGCGATTGAAGAACTGCGTGCGCACCTGAATGAAAAGCACGGTGCCAGCCGAGGCAAGTTGACCTTGTTGCCGTTCCTTGTTCGCGCGCTGGTCGTCGCTCTGCGCGACTTCCCGCAGATGAACGCCCGTTACGACGACGAAGCGCAAGTCATCACCCGCCTCGGCGCGGTGCATGTCGGCGTCGCCACGCAAAGCGATGTCGGCCTGATGGTGCCGGTGGTGCGGCACGCCGAAGCCCGCAGCCTGTGGGACAGCGCCGCGGAAATTTCGCGTTTGGCCAACGCCGCGCGCAATGGCAAGGCCAGCCGCGATGAGCTGTCCGGCTCGACCATCACCCTGACCAGCCTTGGTGCGCTGGGCGGCATTGTCAGCACGCCGGTGCTCAATCTGCCGGAAGTGGCCATTGTTGGCGTGAACAAAATCGTCGAACGGCCGATGGTGGTCAAAGGCCAAGTGGTGATCCGCAAAATGATGAACCTCTCCAGCTCCTTCGATCACCGCGTGGTCGACGGCATGGACGCGGCGCTTTTCATCCAGGCCATTCGTGGCTTGCTCGAACAACCCGCCACCTTGTTTGTGGAGTAATGGAATGCAGACTTTGAACACCACTTTGCTGATCATCGGCGGCGGCCCCGGCGGTTACGTCACGGCGATCCGCGCCGGGCAACTGGGCATCCCGACCATCCTGGTCGAAGGCCAATCGTTGGGCGGCACCTGCCTGAATATCGGCTGCATTCCGTCGAAAGCGCTGATTCATGTGGCTGAGCAGTTTCATCAGACGCAGCATCACAGCCAGCATTCGGCGCTCGGCATCAGCGTTGCCGCGCCGACCCTGGATATCAGCAAAAGCGTCGAGTGGAAGGACGGCATCGTTGATCGCCTGACCACTGGCGTCGCCGCGCTGTTGAAGAAAAACAAGATTCAGGTCATCAACGGCTGGGCGAAAATCATCGACGGCAAAACCGTGGAAGTCGGCGATACGCGTATCCAGTGCGAACATCTGGTGCTGGCCACCGGTTCGACCAGCGTCAACCTGCCGATCCTGCCGATTGGCGGACCGATCATCTCCTCCACCGAAGCGCTGGCGCCGACGGCTGTGCCGAAGCGTCTGGTGGTGGTCGGCGGTGGTTACATCGGCCTGGAGCTGGGCATCGCCTATCGCAAGCTCGGTGCCGAAGTCAGCGTGGTCGAGGCGCAGGACCGGATTCTGCCGGCCTATGACGCAGAACTGACGCAACCGGTGCATGAAGCGCTGAAGCAGCTGGGCGTGAAGCTGTACCTCAAGCACAGCGTGCTGGGCTTCGACGGCACGTTGCAGGTGCGCGATCCCGAAGGCGAAACCCTCAATCTGGAAACCGATCAGGTACTGGTTGCCGTCGGTCGCAAAGCCAACACCCAAGGCTTCAATCTCGAGGCGTTGAACCTGGACATGAACGGTTCGGCGATCAGGATCGACAGCCGTTGCCAGACCAGCATGCGCAACGTCTACGCCATTGGCGACGTGAGCGGCGAACCGATGCTCGCCCACCGCGCCATGGCTCAGGGCGAAATGGTTGCCGAGCTGATCAGCGGCAAGCGCCGCGAATTCAACCCGACCGCCATCGCCGCCGTGTGCTTTACCGACCCGGAACTGGTGGTGGTCGGCAAAACTCCGGACGAGGCCAAGGCTGCCGGGCTGGACTGCATCGTTGCAAGCTTCCCGTTCGCCGCCAACGGCCGCGCAATGACCCTGGAATCGAAAAGCGGCTTCGTCCGCGTGGTCGCACGTCGCGACAATCATCTGATTGTCGGCTGGCAAGCGGTGGGAGTCGGGGTTTCCGAATTGTCGACGGCATTCGCGCAGAGCCTGGAGATGGGCGCGCGCCTGGAAGACATCGGCGGCACCATTCATGCCCACCCGACCTTGGGCGAAGCGGTGCAGGAAGCGGCGTTGCGGGCACTGGGGCATGCGCTGCATCTGTAGGCCCTTTCGCGAGCAGGCTCGCTCCCACACTTGCAATGCATTCCCCTGTGGGAGCGAGCCTGCTCGCGAATTCTTGAGGGCAACACTATTTATCTGAGTGTCATCAGATAGTCCGGGCTGCGAAACCGCTCAAGAATGAAGTATTGTTGTGCCCATCCAAAAAAACGTCAGAAGCCTTGAACCGTTTCGGCGGTTGTTCAGTGATAGAGGGTGTCATGGGTAACGAAAGCATCAATTGGGACAAGCTGGGTTTTGACTACATCAAGACCGACAAGCGCTATCTGTCGTACTTTCGCGATGGCGAGTGGGACAAAGGCACCCTGACCGAAGATAACGTCCTGCACATCAGCGAAGGCTCCACTGCCCTTCACTACGGTCAGCAGTGCTTCGAAGGCATGAAGGCCTATCGCTGCAAGGACGGCTCGATCAACCTGTTCCGCCCGGACCAGAACGCCCTGCGCATGCAACGCAGCTGCGCCCGCCTGCTGATGCCGACGGTCGACACCGAGCAGTTCATCGAAGCCTGCAAAGCCGTGGTTCGCGCCAACGAGCGTTTCATCCCGCCTTACGGCACCGGCGGCGCGCTGTACCTGCGCCCGTTCGTGATCGGCGTCGGTGACAACATCGGCGTACGCACCGCGCCCGAGTTCATCTTTTCGATCTTCTGCATCCCGGTCGGCGCCTACTTCAAGGGCGGCCTGACCCCGCACAACTTCCAGATCTCCAGCTACGACCGCGCGGCCCCGCAAGGCACCGGTGCGGCCAAGGTCGGTGGCAACTACGCCGCCAGCCTGATGCCGGGCTCGAAAGCCAAGAAAGCCAACTTCGCCGACGCGATCTACCTCGATCCGATGACCCACACCAAGATCGAGGAGGTCGGTTCGGCCAACTTCTTCGGGATCACCCACGACAACAAGTTCGTCACCCCGAACTCACCATCGGTCCTGCCAGGCATCACCCGCCTGTCGCTGATCGAACTGGCCAAATCGCGTCTGGGCCTGGAAGTGGTTGAAGGCGACGTGCTGATCGACAAGCTGGCGGACTTCAAGGAAGCCGGTGCCTGCGGTACCGCTGCGGTGATCACGCCGATTGGCGGCATCAGCTACAACGATCACCTGCATGTGTTCCACAGCGAAACCGAGGTAGGCCCGGTGACCCAGCAGCTCTACAAAGAGTTGACTGGCGTGCAGACCGGCGACATCGAAGCGCCAGCGGGCTGGATCGTCAAGGTTTGAATTGACGACTGCTGATGCTCAAAAGCCCTCCACCGAATGATTGGTGGGGGGCTTTTTTGATTGTGGTTGTTGGTTTTTTTTGTGTAAGGCTGGAGATCTTTTCCCCCTCACCCCAGCCCTCTCCCCCAGTGGGGGCGAGGGGGAAAGGGAGCCGATCCGTGTGCTTTTCAACACGGAGTTCGACTCGGTGATTCACGTCGATGTATTCTGCGAGAACACCTCGGTCGGCTCCCTCTCCCTCCGGGAGAGGGCTGGGGTGAGGGTTTGCTTTTGATTTTTGGAGGTAATGCGTTTACCCGTCCGATCAGCAATTCCGCTCGCCTGCCCATTCTGCTGCTTGCCCATCCGCGCCTGGGTGATCAATCCCGGTATTAATTCGCCCTCCGGCAGATTCTTCCAGAACCGCACCGGCAGATGTCCTTGCATGACCTTCGGGTTCAACCGCGCCGGGTTGAAGATGTGGCTGTAGTAGGTCAACCACAAATCGCCGTGGGGGTCGTCGACGTTCTGCGCCAGTTGCTGCCATTCAATCGGGCACTGCCGCTCGTGGATCAACTGCTCACCGTCGTAGTACACACCATCGCGCGGCGTGGCGATCAACCAGCGATGCTGGCCCATGCGCCCGATGAAATGCTCGCTGGCGCTGTGCAGGATGTCATGGGCCGGTTCGTGCCACGCGACATATTGCGGGCCGGGCAGATCCTTTGGCCGCTCGATGAAACGCACGAATGCATGCAGATGATGGGCCTCGCGGCTGACCTGCTTGATGCGCCGCTGCAACTCGCTGCCGAGTTTGTCGCCGGCCATCATCGCCGTGCGGTCGCCGTGACTGACGCGCCACAGGACTTCATACAACAGGCTCCAG
The DNA here is from genome assembly GCF_004307535.1 of Pseudomonas sp. Sample_9. Taxonomy (NCBI): domain Bacteria; kingdom Pseudomonadati; phylum Pseudomonadota; class Gammaproteobacteria; order Pseudomonadales; family Pseudomonadaceae; genus Pseudomonas; species Pseudomonas sp. Sample_9. The sequence goes on along the minus strand of NZ_RAZO01000204.1, from coordinate 12,198 downwards.
CGCTGTTCGCCGCGATAGCGCGCCGCGTGCTCGAGGGTGTCGAGCAGCGCGCGCGGGATACGCGCCTGAAACGGCCCCTGCCCTTCGGGCACGTGATCATCGCTGGCAAACAGATCGCCAACGCCTTCCGCCGCCCAGCTCACCAGACTCGGATCGATCTCATGGCTGAGCAACCAGCGCGCCTGCTGGCGCCAGGTGTCGAACAGATCGTCACAATCGAGACTGATCATCCCCACAACCCCATCTGCTGCGGCATCGGCCGGTCGCGCAATTGCTGGTAGAGCATGTGGCTGGTGACTTCCGCCTGTTGCGGGTGGTAATCGCTGGTGATGATGAACGGCTTGGCCTTGGCCAGCACACAGCGCATCCGCGCGACGTCTTCGTAACGGATGCGGCGCTGGCGGCGCAACTCGACCAAGCGCTCGGTGGTGCGCAAGCCAATGCCGGGGATGCGCGCGATCAACGTCGCGTCGGCACGGTTGAGGTCCAGCGGGAACACTTCGCGATTTTCCAGCGCCCAGGCCAGCTTCGGGTCAATATCGAGCGCCAGATTGCCCGGGCCTTTGAGCAGTTCGTCAGCGCTGTAGCCGTAGCTGCGCAGGAGGAAGTCAGCCTGATACAAACGGTGCTCGCGCATCAGCGGTGGCGCGGCGAGCGGTACGCTTTTCGGGCTGTCGGGGATCGGACTGAATGCCGAGTAATAGACCCGGCGCAGGCGGAAATTGCCGTACAGGGACTGGGCGCTGTGAAGGATGGTGCTGTCATCGGTGTCATCGGCACCGACGATCAATTGCGTACTTTGCCCGGCCGGGGCGAACTTTGCCGAGCGCGGCTCGTTCAATACTGTTTGCACGCCGGTGTAGATGGTGTTCATCGCTTGCTTGATCGAGGTGATGTCCTTCTCCGGCGCCAGCGTCTGTAGGCTGGCATCGGTGGGCAATTCAATATTGACGCTGAGGCGGTCGGCATAACGCCCGGCTTCTTCGATCAAGGCCGGATCGGCTTCCGGAATGGTCTTTAGATGGATGTAGCCGCGAAATTCGTGCTCTTCACGCAGCAGCTTCGCCACGCGCACCAGTTGCTCCATGGTGTAGTCCGCCGAGCGGATGATCCCGGAGCTGAGAAACAGGCCGCTGACGCAGTTGCGCCGGTAGAAATCCATGGTCAGCGTCACGACTTCTTCCGGGGTGAAGCGCGCACGCGGCACATCGCTGGAACGGCGGTTGACGCAATATTGGCAATCGTAAAGGCAGAAGTTGGTCAGCAGGATTTTCAGCAACGACACACAACGCCCGTCCGGCGTGTAGCTGTGGCAAATGCCCATGCCGTCCGTCGAACCGAGCCCGCTCTTGCCCTCGGAGCTGCGCTTGGGCGCACCGCTGCTGGCGCAAGAGGCGTCGTACTTGGCGGCGTCGGCGAGGATGCTCAGCTTGTCGATGATTTGCATGGCGCGGGCTCTTTACTGTGTGCATATACAGTATAGACTCGCCCGCCGCGAAACAAGTTGATGGATGACCCCTCGTCGGCTGGCCATCTGAATTGCGGCCAACCGCGCAACCAGTGGGAGCGAGCCTGCTCGCGAATAGGCCCTGCCAGTCACCGCAACTCAGTGATCAAACCGCCCACTGCAATATCAACCAGCTGTTCGCCCCGCTGATCAACACAAACAGCCCCCAGGCCAGCACCCGCGTGGGCCAGCGATTCACAAACGGCCCCATCAGCCGTTTGTCGTTGGTCATGCGGATCAGTGGGAACAGGGCAAACGGCAACTGCAGACTCAACACCACCTGGCTCAACACCAGCAACTTGCCGATCGCGTTATCGCCCATGAGCCATACGCCGATGAACGCCGGAATCAGCGCCAGCCCGCGAGTGATCAAACGCCGCTGCCAGCACGGGATGCGCAGGTTCAGATAGCCTTCCATGATGACCTGCCCGGCGATGGTCCCGGTGAAGGTCGAGCTCTGCCCCGAAGCGAGCAGCGCCACGCCGAACAACACACTGGCCAGCGCACCGCCCACCAGCGGATCGAGCAGGTGGTAGGCGTCCTGAATGTCGACCACATCGGTGTGCCCGGACTGGTGAAACGCCGCCGCTGCGAGAATCAGGATCGCCGCGTTGACCAGCAGCGCCAGGGCCAGCGAACCGATGGTGTCGATCCGCGCCAGTTTCACCGCGTCCCGCTTGCTCGCCAGGTCCTTGCCGATCATCCGCGTTTGCACGATCGAGGTGTGTAGATAAAGGTTGTGCGGCATGACGGTGGCGCCGAGGATGCCGATGGCCAGATACAGCGGCGCCGCATCGCTGATCGCGGACAGCGAGGGTTTAAAGCCCAGCGCCACGTCTGGCCAGTACGGTTTGATCAACAACAATTCGACGAAGAAACACACACCGATGGTCGCGACCAGCACCAGCATGATCGCTTCGAGACGACGGAATCCCCGGTTCTGCAGGGCCAGTACCAGTAGCGTGTCGAACGCCGTCAGGGCGATGCCGAAGGTCAGCGAACAGCCGAGCAGCAAGTGAAACGCCAAGGCGCAGCCGAGCACTTCGGCAAGGTCGGTGGCGATGATCGAGATTTCCGCCAGCAGCCATTGCAGGCGCGCGGTCGGCGTGCTGTAACGCTCGCGGGACAACTGCGCCAGATCGCGCCCAGTGGCGATGCCCAGCCGCGAACACAGGCACTGCACGACCATGCCGGCCAGGCTCGCCAGCAGCACCACGAACAACAGGCTGTAGCCAAAACGCGAACCAGCCTCGATCGCGGTGGCCCAGTTGCCCGGATCCATGTAGCCGATCGACACCAGCAAACCGGGGCCGGCGAAGCGCAGCACACGTTTGAAGAACGAGGCAGTCGGATCGACCGCAACACTGCCGGCCACTTCCGGCGGGCAAAACGGCGCGGTGGCGATTTTGGGCAAACTGAATTTCACGCACACATCCAGAAACAAAAACGGGAGCCCGGCAGCTTAGTCGTTTCGACCAAAGCCTTGAAGAGCAAAGATCGCAGCCTTCGGCAGCTCCTACGTCAGGAGCCCTTATTGGTTCGCGCCCAACAACTGCTCGCGCAACTCGGGACTGCGTGTTCGCGGATCGAGCCAGATAGCAAAAAACGCCTTGGCAAACTGCGGATCCTCAATCTCATGCTGGAGCTTCTGCCCGACAAAAAACCGCGCGCCCTGCCCCGGCAGATATACGCCGGTTATGCGTGTGCCGGCCTGTACATCGACGAACGATTGCTGCATCTGCACCTGCCAATCGGCCAATTGTGCCGGACTGACGCGGGGACCGCCGATGCGCTTGATCTCATCGACGCTGGTGCTGACCAGATCGTCTCGCGAGATGTTGCGCCGGTAGATCAGTTCCAGGGCAAACGGCTGGCCGTCCGCCAGAGGCCGCGCGGCACTCCACAAGCGCGCGCTGTAAACATCGAAGCCGAACACGCTGAAATCGCCACTGCCGATGATTTGCGCCCCTGGCACTGCGTCCTGCCAATTGGCCCACGTCGGCGTCAGCAACAGCGCCCATAAACCGATGCCACAACAGCCACGTACGAGCTTGGGTGTTCTGTTCATCGCCGTATCGTCTCCGATGCATTCTGATGATCAAAGCATAGCCGGATTCGCGCCTGAATTTTTGTATACAAAAATTGCGGACATAGGCAGCAATCTTTAATCGGCAGTGCTAACGTGGCTGATCCTGACCCGATGGAGACACCCGCGTGCTGATCCTCAAACTGCTGCTGATTCCCGGTTTTCTCCTGCTGATTTCCCTGGCGGGCAAACGTTGGGGGCCGAGCGTGGCCGGGTGGCTGTCGGGATTGCCAGTGGTGGTCGGGCCGATTCTGTTCTTTCTGGCGATCGAACAAGGGCCGCAATTTGCCGCGCAATCGGCGGTCGCGGCGCTGTCGGCAATGTTCGCGATGATCGCTTTCTGCATCACTTATGCGCAGGTGGCGCAGCGGGCGAACTGGCCGTGGGCGTTGACCATTTCACTGGCGGTTTGGGCCGCGCTGGCGACGGTGTTGTCGGTGATTCCGGCGTCCCTGCCGTTCTCGGTGATTGCGGCAGCGGTGGCACTGCTCGCTTCGCCTTATCTGTTCCCCGAGGTGCAGCCGGTGTTGAACGGGCCGGCACCGAAGTCGGACAAACTGATCTGGCGGATGATCGCCGGCGCGGCGCTGACGCTGGTGGTGACGATGCTCGCCAGCACCGTCGGCGAACGCTGGAGCGGCCTGCTCGCGGTGTTCCCGGTGCTGGGCAGCGTCATGGCGGTGTTCTCGCAACAAACCCGCGGCCCGGCGTTTACCGCTGCGTTATTGCGCGCAACGGCGACCGGCATGTATTCGTTTTCGGCGTTCTGCCTGGTGTCGGCCTTGACGCTGCCGACCATGGGCCTCAGCGGTTTTGTCGTAGGCGTGGCAGTGTCGGTGGCGATGCTCGGGGTGACCCGGCGTCTGCTGGCGCGGCCATTGGCCAAGGCGCAAGCGCAATAACCGCCCGGACGAATCGCGCTGGAACGCCCGGTACGCTCCGTGGGATGATCGCCCGCCTCGCGCGACCATTCACCGGAGATTCACATGTCATTGTTGAGCAAAAAAGCCGTCGTCCTGATGCTGGCGGCCGTCGCCGGTTTCGCCGCGATCAACGCGCACGCCGCCAAGGAAAAGGTCAAAACCGAGAAGGTGACGCTGCTCGACGGCAAATTCGCCTTCGTCCTGCCCAAAGGCTTTGTCGCTGACCCGCTGCCCGCCAGCCCAAGCGGGGCCAAGGGCACGATGTACACCAACCAGACCACCAAGACCGTGGTCATCGCCGCCGAAAACCAGATCCCGGCTGGGCAGAACGTCAAGGACAACGACGGTGAGTTTCTCGACGGCAGCGTGTCGAGTTTCATCGATGATCAGCGCAAGGCTCTGCCGGACTTCAACAAGCTCAGCGAGAAAAGCCTGACCCAGAAAGGCACCGGCCTGGGGTTGCGTCAGGTTGACAGCACCGCCACCCAGGGTGGTGGCCAAACCCTGAATACCACGCTGCTGGCCGGCTCGGGAACGAAGATGGCGCTGGTGCAGGTGATTTCCCGCGCCAGCGACAAGAAGGGTCACGATGCTTTGGTCAAAGCCATCGTCAAGGATTGAGCCGCTGCAACCAGCCGTTCAAATCGCGCAATTCGGCCGCACTGATGCTGTGGCCGACGCCCGGATACGCGTGAAACTCGGGTTGGTAATCGAGCTTGTGCAATAGCGTGTTGGCCTCGGTGCCGTGACGGTAAGGCACCGGATCATCAGCGGTGCCGTGGCCGATAAATATGCTCAGCGGCAGTGGCGCTTGCCCGGGCTTGAGTTCGGCTTTGAGCACCGGCAACAAGCGCCCGCTCAACGCGGCAAACCCGCCCACGACCGCTGGCGCGCGCAGGCCCACTTCGTAACTGATCATCGCGCCCTGGCTGAAGCCGATCAGGTACACCTTGTCCGGCGCGGCGTGATATTTCTTCGCCGCCTGGGCGATAAAGTCGCGCAGCTTCTGGCCGCTGACCTTCAGATCATCGGTCTCGCCGTTGTAGGCGCCTTCACCTTTCTTGCGAAACCACTGGAAACGTCCTTCACCCAACGTCATCGGTGCGCGCACGGAAAGGTAGTTGTACTGCGCTGGCAGCTGAAATTTCATGCCGATCAGATCGGCCTCGTTACTGCCGTAACCGTGCAGGAAAATCACCAGCGGACGTGGTTCAGCGTCGGCATGGACCTGTTCGAGGTATTTGAGCGGCAGATCGGATTGCAGGGTGGTTTGCGCGTGGACGGCGGTGGATGCGAGCAGGGTCAGCAGGGCGAACAATTTGAGCATTGCAGCGTTCCTTCACAGAGTGTCGGGTTCGCGGGGGAGCCTAACATTCTCGGCTGAGGATCCAAATTTTGTGGAGTGGCTGATGGCCCTTTCGCGAGCAGGCTCGCTCCCACCGTTGAAATGCGTTCCCCCTGTGGGAGCGAGCCTGCTCGCGAAGAGGCCCGCACCTTCACCGCAACCTGTCAGTCGTTGGTCAGCTTGCCCGTACGAAACGGCACCCGCCCCGCCACTTTCGCCTGCCAGATCCCCGGCTCGGTATAACGCCCGCGATCAAGCGCAAACAGCACCCCGCTGGTGCCAGCGCGCACGGTGGTCACGCGATCCTGCAACGGGTCAACAACCTCGAACAGCGCATCGCCCTGCTCTACCCACTCGCCGGCATTGCGCAGGAAACTGACCACGCCGTGGTGCGGGGCGAACAGGTATTCGGTGCCTTCGAACGGCAGACCTTCACAACATTCGCTCGGCGCCGCCGGCCATTCGCCGCTGATGAAACCCTGCTCGGCGAGAAAACCCAGGATCGCTTCGCAATTGGCCTGAGCCTGATCGACGCGAGTATCACCCATACTGCCCAGCTCCAGCGTCGTCGCCAGATTCGCCGCCGGAATCGCCGCGTTCGGGAAAGCTTTGGCCAGACGCAGCCACGGCGTCGAGCAGGATTCATCGAACGAGCTGCCGCCGGAGTCCTCGCAGAGCAACGCGACGCCCGCCTTCAGTCGCGCCGCCAATGATTGCCACTGCGGCCAGTGTTGCGGCAGCGCATAGAGGTGAATCGCAGCGTCGAAGTCGCAGTGCAAGTCGAGAGTGATATCGGCGTCGCAGGCGTGGCGCAGCAACAAGCGATGCAAGGCTTCCAGTTGCGAGGCCGGCGCCGGCAATTCTTCGAAGACCTGAGCCATGGCCTGGCGGATCAGCGCGACGTTGGCCTCGGCATCCGCGCCCAGACGCTCGCCAACCAGCGCTGCGACCGGGGCGCTGAGTTCGACGAATGCGCGGTTAAAATTCTTGCCGCTGCCCAATTCGAAGCGGCCCATGTGATTGCCTTGCAGATGCTGATCCAGGCCGATCGGATTGGCCACCGGCACCAGTTCGATAACGCCCTGCAAACGGCCCTGCCGTTCCAGTTCGTTCAAGCGCAACTTGAGTTCCCACGCGGTGCGCATGCCCGGCAGTTCATCGGCGTGCAGGCTGGCCTGGATATACACCTTGCGGCTGCCGGCGCCGTAGCGGAACACGCTGAGGGAGCGCTCGCTGCCCAAATGGCTCCAGGGCAGAACGTGGTCGATGCGTTGCATGAAAAACTCCTCAATAGCTGGGTTACGCAAATCCCTGTGGGAGCGAGCCTGCTCGCGAATGCGTCAGGTCAGACGATGACGATGTCGAATGTCAGACCGCTTTCGCGAGCAGGCTCGCTCCCACAGAGAATTTCCATCAATAAAAGAACATAAAAAAAGTGGCCACCGCGCAAACGGGGCCACTTTTTTTTCACGGCGTATTAATGGCCGTATACGTCAAAGTCGAAGTACTTGTCCTGGACTTTCTTGTACTCGCCATTGGCGCGGATTTCGGTGATGGCTTTGTTGAACTGCTCAGCCAGTGCGGTATCGCCCTTGCGCACCGCGATGCCAGCGCCGCCGCCGAAGTACTTGGCGTCTTCGTAGGTCGGGCCGACGAATTCGAAGCCTTTGCCGGCGTCGGTTTTCAGGAAACCGTCGCTGAGGTTGACCGAGTCGGCCAGCATCGCGTCGATACGCCCGGACACCATGTCGAGGTTGGCTTCCTGCTGCGAGCCGTAGCGCACCAGTTCGATCCCGGCCGGAACCAGCACTTCAGTCGCGTAACGGTCGTGAGTACTGGCGCGCAGCACGCCGACTTTCTTGCCCTTGAGTTCGGTCAGCGGGTCTTTCACGCCCGAGCCTTCCTTCATCACGAAACGTGCCGGGGTGTGGTAGTACTTGATAGTGAAATCGACGTTTTTCTTGCGATCGTCAGTGATGGTCATCGACGACAGGATCGCGTCGATCTTCTTCACTTTCAGCGCCGGGATCAGGCCATCGAACTCTTGCTCGACCCACGTGCATTTAACCTTCATCTGCGCGCACAGTGCGTCACCGATGTCCACGTCAAAACCAGTGAGTTTGCCGTCAGGGGTTTTCATCGAGAATGGCGGGTACCCGGCTTCGATACCGATGCGGATCGGCTTGGCGTCTTCGGCCACGGCGGTCAGGGACAACATCGACAGTGCCAGGGCACCGAACATCACTAGCTTTTTCATTTATTACTCCCGTGCGGAGGCTTTTATTGGCAGCTTTCGAGTCAGCGTTCGGTCATGGCGTTCTAACGGCAAAAACCGACGTGGCCGGCAGTCTATGGCGGCGCGCACGGAGGCAATTGTTTTTAAGCGACAAATACTTACAGAACATCGGCGCACGCATTGACGAGGGTCAACGCGTGCGCCGTGGTGGTGCGAAGGCTGTAGGACAAGACTGCTTTCAGAGCAAAAAACGCTGATTGCCTCTGTAGGAACTGCCGAAGGCTGCGATCTTTTGATCCTGTTTTTTTGAGATCAAGATCAAAAGATCGCAGCCTTCGGCAGCTCCTACAGAAACGTCAGCATTCGCAGGCGACAGGTGTGTTGGCGACTGACGCCGCGCTCAGTTCGAAACCCTCATCCAGCCATCCGGTGACGCCGCCGATCATCTCCTTGACCGGATAACCCAATGCGGCGAGTTTCACCGCAGCCTTGTTCGCGCCGTTGCAATGCGGCCCGGCGCAATAGACCACGAACAAAGTGTATTTCGGGTAATCGGCCAAGCGCTCCGCCGTGAGCAAGCGGGTCGGGATATTGATCGCGCCGGGCACATGGCCGCGCTCGAACGCCAATGGGCCGCGCACATCCACCAGAACAAAATCGACCTCCCCGGCCTCGTGGCTACTGAACACGTCGGAACAATCGGTTTCGAAGGTCAGACGATTGCTGAAATGCATCAGGGCAATCGCCGAAGGGGCGGCGGGAATTTCGCGAACCAAGCTGGTCATGCTGTGTTGCTCCTTTGTCTGTGGGGGATGAACAGACTTTATCGAGACGGCGCTTGCCGCTACAGTGGCGCGCAAGACACCGACCGGGAGATTTCCGCCAAATGCCCACTCAGCCCAATCTGGTTGCCATTCTGGCCTACGACGGCCTCTGCACATTCGAGTTCGGCATTGCCGTGGAGATCTTCGGCCTGGCCCGGCCAGAGTTCGACTTCCCTTGGTACGGACACGCGATCGCCGCGGTCGATAAAGGCCCGATGCGCGCCATGGGCGGGATTCAGGTGCTGGCCGATGGTGGCCTGGAACTGCTCGCCGCAGCGCGCACCATCGTCATTCCCGGCTGGCGCGACCGCAACGCCCCGGTACCGCCAGCGCTGATCGACGCGTTGCGTCAGGCCCATGACCGAGGCGCGCGGTTGCTGTCGATCTGCTCGGGCGTGTTCGTCCTCGCCGCCAGCGGCCTGCTCGACGGCCACCGCGCCACCACGCACTGGCGCTACACCGGTGAACTGGCGCAACGCTTCCCGGCGATCGAGGTCGATCCGGACGTGCTCTACGTCGACGCCGGTCAGCTGATCACCTCCGCCGGCAGCGCCGCCGGCATCGACGCCTGCCTGCACCTGGTAACCCGCGACTTCGGCACGCAGGTCGCCAACGCCGTTGCGCGGCGCCTGGTCATGTCGCCACAACGCACCGGCGGCCAGGCCCAATTCATCCCCACCCCGGTCAGCCCGACACCCCGCAGCGACCTGTCGCGCGTCATGCAATGGGCCCGCGAACGCCTGCACGAACCACTGGAAGTCCGCGATCTGGCCAGCGAAGCGGCGATGAGCGAGCGCACGTTTTTGCGGCGCTTCACCGAAGCCAGCGGGCAAACGCCCAAGGCGTGGCTGCAACATGAACGCCTGGCGCGAGCGCGGGAGCTGCTCGAGAGCACCCATCAACACACCGAGCAGATCGCCCAGCGCTGCGGCTATCGCTCGGTGGAGAGTTTTCGTGTGGCGTTTCGCAGCGTGGTGGGCGTACCGCCGTCGGTTTATCGGGAGCGGTTTGGGCGGGAGGGTAAGGCGATTTGTTGACCTGTCTGGTCATGGATTTGATCTTTTTGCAGTTGTAACAACTGCAACACTTTCAGACGCGTCCTACATCCATTACCCCTTCGTTGCTTTAGCGTCCGCTTCGTTTTTAAACAGCGGACAAGGACGCTCATGGCTCGCAAGAAAGACATCCCCCGGGTTCAAAACCCGCCAGAGGGAGATGGACACCACATCACCAGCCGCTACATGACAGCCAGCGAACTTGCTGAGCGCGAGGCCGCACAAGGCGCTTATGAAGACATGCTGGCGCGGCAGCAGTTTCACGAAGATCGACTTGGCAATCAGGCCATACGACAACAGCACTATTTAAGCGGCTGTGTGTTTGCGAAAAGTTGCAAGCTGCCGAACGGCGTCATCAATAATGCCAATCGATCCGGATTTATACCGGTTGGGAAAATTTCGGATTATGGAACGCTGTCCTTGCTAGCGGGGCGTGAGCGTGACTCGGCCGGGAATATCTCACTAAAGGCTGTTGGCGCCACCAATCTGCAGGCATCCATCGGAGCTTTTGCTCTCGGCAGCTCTGGCAGTCTGAGCGCCAGCACTGCGGCCGCCAGTACCACAAGCCTGGCTACCGGCGGTGTCGTCGCAGGCGGGTTGCTCGGATTGGTTGCGCTGCTGTGGCCTTCGAGTCTCGCCGATAGTGCTCTCTACTCAGAAGAGCAACTACAGTCCCTCGATACAGCTCGGACTCGGGTTCGATTGCACGTACAACAGCAGCCCGATGGGACGTTGAAAGGATACGGATACAACACTCAAACGCGCAGCGATTGGGAAATGATTCCTGTCGTCCAGTTCGCCAAGCAAGGCGCCTCGTACGTCGCAGATTTTGGCAATGGGTCGACCCTGCTCTGGACTCCCTCAGTAGACTCGTCACGCGGATCGGCAATTCCGCCGTTGGAAGGTGCCCCGCAGGTTCCACACATCTGGGTATATCCGCCGACCGAGCAGGCGGACAAAATCATTGTCAATCCGGTTTACCCGCCTGAATACCAGGACTTTATTCTGGTCTTTCCGGCTGACTCCGGAGTACAGCCTCTATACGTTGTGCTTTCAAGACCTGCTCTTGGCGGTGATATCAAATATCACCGGCCTCCCGTTTCTCTCCCAGCATACCCGGATACCTATCCCGTCAAATCCAAAAGCAGTGTTCAAGGTGGTGGCGGCAAGCGCAGCAGATGGAAAGACAAGAAAGGTCGAATCTATGAATGGGATAGCAAAACAGGCGCTATAGAACTCTATAACAAGCAAGGCAACCATTTAGGTGAGTTCAATCATGAAACGGGCGAGCAAATCGATCCTGCCGATCCCGAGCGATGGACTCCAAAGTGAAGAGGAATCAAGATATGTTTTTATGGATTAGTGGCTTTTTACCAGACGAAAGCGAGGACGATGCGCTCAAATTCGAGCTGACGGTAGACTCGAAATCTGAGCATCCGATATTGGCCGTAATGGGCTGGCCAGAACTAAGCCTAAGCCCTGACGGAGAATGGCTAATGACTGCGGAGCAAACTCAACGAATCAGCGAAATACTCGGAGAGCAATTGCCGAAGGAGCTGGATTTATTCATCGGCGTCAGGGGCTAGCGTCGACGGTGAGCATCATCTACCAGGATCCATCCATTTCCCGCGACGCGGCGATGACACGCATTGCAAGTGGCGTCGCCGAAAATGTGGTAACGGGCCTAGTGTCGATTGGTATGAGCGAAGAAGATCCAGTGTGGGCTCAGGCGATCTGCCTCCAATACCTCTCCAGCAAAACCGAGGCGATTGCTGCATCTGCCATCACCGCCCTGGGCCATATCGCTCGTCGGCATGGAAGACTGGATACCGAAACCGTTTTGCCTGCCCTTGAGAACGTAAGGCGTCGGATGCCCTCATTGCAGGGCATCATTCAGGACACGATTGACGATATAGAGATGTTCACCTGAGCATCCGGAGTTGCAAGCGTTTGGATGAGGGTGGCTTCATCCAGACGCACGTTCCTCAGACCTCAATCCTCCCGCGTCAAAACCTCCAACAACTCAATTTCAAACACCAGATTCGAATTCGGCGGAATCTTACCCATGGTCCGCTCGCCGTATCCCAGATGCGCCGGTACCAGCAATTTACGTTTGCCGCCGACCTGCATGCCCAGCAGCCCCTGATCCCAGCCTTTGATCACGCGGCCAGTGCCGATCACGCACTGAAACGGTTTGCCTCGGCTCCAGGACGAGTCGAATT
>NZ_RAZO01000402.1:0-20050 GCF_004307535.1 Pseudomonas sp. Sample_9 | reverse complement strand
TGCCGGTCTTCCTCGAAGAAACCCTGTCGAACGAATCGAAGAAAGTCACCTTTCAAGTGCCGCAATACAACGCGCATGGCCAGCACGTCAGCAACACCAGCAAGAGCCTGAACGTGAAGATTCCGGCCGGCGTGACCGACGGCGAGCGTATTCGCCTGAAGGGCCAGGGCGCACCGGGCATCGGTGGCGGGGCGAATGGCGATTTGTACCTGACCATCCGGTTTGCGCCGCACCCGAAATTCGATGTTGAAGGCGAAAACCTGATCATCACTTTGCCCCTGGCTCCTTGGGAATTGGCATTGGGCACTGAAGTGGCCGTGCCGACCCTGACCGGCAAGATCAACCTCAAGGTGCCGGCCGGCAGCCAGAACGGCCAGCGCATGCGCGCCAAGGGCCATGGCCTGCTGAACAAGGCCGGCGAACGCGGTTATCTGTTCGTGCAGCTCAAGGCCGTGATGCCGAAAGCCTCCGACGACGAGGTCAAGGCGCTGTGGCAGGAGCTGGCGAAGAAAGCCGCATTCAACCCGCGAGAGAACTTCTGAACCCGACGACGGAGTAGCCCATCATGAGCAGCCCCCTGATCGTTCAACTGGACCTGGCAGAATTCTGTGAGGCGGCCGATTTGTCGGACGTCTACGTGATCGAAATCGTCGAGCACGGCATCCTCGAACCTCAGGGCGCGCAGCCCCGGGAGTGGCGCTTCACCGACTACGAATTGGCCTTGGCCAAGCGTGCGGCGAAGCTGCGCCGTGATCTGGAGCTGGAGTGGGAAGGAGTGGCGCTGGCGCTGGATCTGCTGGACGAGGTGAAGCAGCTGCGCGCCGAGAACCGCATGTTGCGCCAGCGTCTGGGGCGCCTCGTAGTCGAGTAGCCAGTTGAGGTTTCTTCCAGGGGCCGGGCTGACAGTCCGCGAGCAGGTCATTTCCTGCCGGGTTATGTTTGCGAGTGTTTCACCTGGTGTTAACCGCCAGTTCGGTCTGATAGTTTCCTGCACAAGGATCGGCAATGGACGCCGATCACAGCAGCTCCACCCATGCAGGCGAGGGGGCGGCTAACACTTACAGGGAATCGTAATCATGCCAGTGAAAAGCAAATCCTCGACCACGGTGCGCGGGACAGCGGACGTTGAATCGCTCCAGCGTTCGGTTTCCGATGTGCCTCCTGTCCGGTCTGAAACGCAGGTGCATTCAACCTCTGACATTGTTTCCCAAGGCGTCGGCGTTGCCAGTGCAAGTGGCAAAAGCGCGGTTGAGGCCCGCGTGACAACGACCTCACCGAGAGTGCAAGTGCACGGTGCGACAAGCGCCTCCAGCGTTCGAACAGACACCACGGCGTTGTCGCTTGATGATTACCTGATTCCTGCTCAGGTTGCTCTTTCGAGCGCCGATGCCCAGGGATTCAGGGTATTCAAGGGGCGTCGCTACGTTGATATCCATGCTGGCGGCAGCGTGCAGGTAGGTGTCGACCCGGTCACCGGTCAGCACCGGGCAAGGTTGTCGAGTGAAATCAACCCTTCGGGCCCGGTCCTGGTCCGTGGCCCGGAAAGCGATGTCTGGTATCCACTGGATACGTCCGAGTCGATCGTTTTCCGCTCAGCCGGGAGCAAGGCACAGGAAATCGAGTTCAACGGCAAGCGATACTTTACGGCGCCACGACCTGATGCGGGCGACGGGCAGCATCATGTGCTGCGAGTGCTCGACCCGAACAATCCATCCGCATTGGTCAGTAGCGGGATCATCGCCGCGCCGGACGCCCTCGGCGTATGGAAGCGTCGGGGCCGCAAGGGCGGTATGCAAGGCGAAGAGTCTGACGAAGAGTTCGTGCTGGCAGCGGAATTTGCGCCACGCAAATCGTCTGCCGACGAGGTCTTCGAAATGGCCTCCGAATCCATGCCCTTCAAACCGTATACCGCTGAAGAGTCGAGCATCATGCGCCAGCCTGTGCCGTACTCTGCAGCGAACAACCAATTGGGCTCTTACAATCGCGCCAACAACGGCAGGTATCCGATCCGCGGAGCGGATGGCCAGCCCATGTACATCAAAGCGATCGAGGGCAGCTCGACTCTGGTCAATGGCAACGTCTATGCCGTGACGCCGGTCATGCCTTACCTCAAAGCCGGTGGATTCGAAAACGTTGCCAGGCTTTACGAGGAAAAACTGCAACTGCGCACTTTTACCGAAGCCGACATCGTAGTGCCCGGCGAGAAAACTCTGGTGGGGCAGTCCATGGTGGTGGCGAACCGTCGCATCGTCAAAGGCGAAGTCATTGGTGTGTATGGGGGCGATCTGGTGCCTCACGTTTTTCTCTCCCGTGAAGAACAGGTTTTCGCCATGACAGCAGCCACTGGTATCGCGATAGAGAGCGGCAGGGCCCGTGAGGTAAAAATCGCCATTGTCGGCGATAACATTGTTTCCCGGATCAATACCAACTTCGTTTTCAACAAGGAAGGCCGGCCGATCCGCCAGGCACCCGCTGGGTACAACGTTGAAACCGTGCCATTTGCAGTGGAGGTCGAGGATCGTTCTGGCGGTCAGGCAGTGCGCAGAGGGCTGGACCTGAGCACTGTTTTCGCCACGGCCGATATACCCGCCGGCCAGGAGCTGAGGCTCAATTACAATTACTCTCCGAGAGACATGCAATTGTTCTTCGGCTGACCCTGCAGCATCGATGCCGCTGCCCGGCCGTATTGTCGGTCGTCTGCGGCATCGCCCCCTCAGACAGGGTTAGTGTTTGCAGGTATTTCCGCAGGTGTTAACCAATAGCGCGGTCTGATAGTTTTTCTGACATCTGTCGGCAATGGACGTCGACGCTCGCAGCACCAGCCAGTACCGGCCGGTCGCTGCGCATTTTTTCGCAAGGAAGCGGTTCATGCCAATCAAGTCAAAGTCTTCAAAATCCTCTGCTGTCGATGTCAGCGCCCACCAGCGCACATCTTCCGATTCCAATGCCTCCGGCTCCGACACGGTGCGTGTCTCAACCGATCCGTCAATGCGCCAGACCTCGACGCATACGGCCGAGTCCGGTCAAGGTGCGGCTCACGTCGAGACGATGACGGCGACGGCCATGCGCAGTACGCACGTACTGCCGATAAGTGGTTCGTCAGGCGCAGGCAGTGAAGCCGCTTCGCTGGCGCACTACCTGATTCCTTCGCCAACGGCTTTGCCAGATGCAGATGCTCAGGGATTTCGCGTATTCAAAGGTCGGCAGTACGTCGATCTGCAGGACGGTGGTGTCGTGCTGATCGGTGTCGATGCCGAGACGGGCCTGTACCGGGCGAAACTGCCCAGCGAGGCGCACGCCTCGGGTCCTGTGCTGGCGCATGATGCGCAGACCAATCGCTGGTATCCGCTGCAGGATTACAGCACGGACACGGACGGTGGCTCGGCGATCATGCCGGGGCGCAGCCGCGAATCCTCCCCGCACAGTGATGATGACTTCGAATCAGCGCTCGAGGATGTCTTCAGCGAGTCCGCAGAGGCGGGCGAGCGCTTCTACCTCGCCTCCGAATCGATGCCGGTCAAACCGTACACGACAGAGGAACTGGAGTGGATGCGGGCGGAAACGCCCTACTCGTTTCTGAGCAATCGCCGCGGTCACTACAATCGCGCCAACAACGGTAAATACCCGCTCAGGGATACCGCCGGCATGCCGATTCGCATCAAACGGATGCAAAACAAAGTGCGCCTCAAAAGCGGCGAGTGGTACAGCTCAGAGCCGATCAAACCATATATCAAGTTTGGCGAATATGAGAAAGTCGCGCAGTTATACGAAGAAAAACTGCAGTGGCGATTGTTTACCGAGGCCGATGTAAAAGTACCCGGTGAGCGGTCATTGATCGACCAGTCAATGGTCGTGGCCAACAGGCGTCTGGCCAAGGGCGAGGCGATTGGTGTTTATGGGGGTGTCATAACCCCGAAACGTTTCGTTCGACGCCACGAACAGACATTTGCGACCCTGGCCGGCATGCGTTTCCAATACGGCCCGGGGCATCTCATCCCCGACCCGCTGGTTGTACTGGGTGACAACATCCTTTCCAGGATCAATTCCAACTTCGAATACGACGCCACGGGCAGACCGGTGCGTCAGGCTGCGAGCGGTTATAACGTGGAATTCGTGTCGTTCAGCATCGAGGCGCAGCAACTAATGGGTAAGGATCTGGTGACGAAGGAGTTCATACTCAACGGGATAATCGCCAGCGAAGACATACCGGCAGGCACCGAGTTGCGTCTGGATTACGGCTACAGTGAACAACAGATGTCCTTGATATTCTCCTGACCAGCCAGTGTCGTATTCCGAATACGGACGCGCACGTCCGTATTCAGTCCCGCGCGGTTATCAGAACAGAAAATAACGCTGCGCCATTGGCAGCGTTTCCGCCGGCTCGCACCACAGCAACACACCGTCAGCCTTGACCTGATAGGTCTGCGGATCGACATCAATGTTCGGCAGATAGTCATTGTGGATCAGGTCGGTTTTCTGCACGTCGCGGCAGCCCTTCACCACAGCGATCTGCTTTTTCAACCCCAGGGCTTCGGGCAATCCGGCCTCCTGCGCCGCCTGGCTGATAAAGGTCAGGCTGGTGGCGTGCAGCGAGCCGCCGTAGCTGGCGAACATCGGGCGGTAATGCACCGGTTGCGGTGTCGGAATCGAGGCGTTGGCATCGCCCATCAGGCTGGCGGCAATCGCACCGCCCTTGAGGATCAGCGTCGGCTTGACGCCGAAAAATGCCGGACGCCACAGCACCAGATCGGCCCACTTGCCGACTTCGATCGAGCCGACTTCATGGCTGATGCCGTGGGTGATCGCCGGGTTGATGGTGTACTTGGCGATGTAGCGTTTGGCGCGGAAGTTGTCGTTGCCCTCGCCATCCTGCGGCAGCGGGCCGCGCTGTTTTTTCATTTTGTCGGCGGTCTGCCAGGTGCGCGTGATTACTTCACCGACGCGGCCCATGGCCTGACTGTCGGAGCTGATCATCGAGAACGCGCCGAGGTCGTGGAGGATGTCTTCAGCGGCAATGGTTTCGCGGCGGATACGGCTTTCGGCGAAGGCGACGTCTTCGGCAATACTCGGGTCGAGGTGATGGCAGACCATCAGCATGTCGAGGTGTTCGTCGATGGTGTTGCGGGTGAACGGCCGGGTCGGGTTGGTCGAGCTCGGCAGCACGTTGGGGAAACCGCAGGCCTTGATGATGTCCGGCGCGTGGCCGCCACCGGCACCTTCGGTGTGATAGGTGTGGATGGTGCGGCCCTTGAATGCGCCGAGGGTGGTTTCGACGAAACCCGATTCGTTGAGGGTGTCGGTGTGGATCGCCACCTGCACGTCGTACTGATCGGCAACGTTGAGGCAGTTGTCGATGCTCGCCGGAGTGGTGCCCCAGTCTTCGTGCAGCTTGAGGCCGATAGCGCCGGCCTTGACCTGTTCGATCAACGGCTCCGGCAGGCTGGCGTTGCCCTTGCCGGTCAGGCCGATGTTCATCGGGAAGGCATCGGCGGCCTGGAGCATGCGCGCCAGATGCCACGGGCCGGAGGTGCAGGTGGTGGCGTTGGTGCCGGTGGCCGGGCCGGTGCCGCCGCCGATCATGGTGGTGACGCCGCTCATCAGCGCTTCTTCGATCTGCTGCGGGCAGATGAAGTGGATATGCGTGTCGATGCCGCCAGCGGTGAGGATCATGCCTTCGCCGGCAATCACTTCGGTGCCGGCGCCGATGGCGATGGTCACGTTGGGCTGCACGTCGGGGTTGCCGGCCTTGCCGATCGCGGCGATGCGCCCGTCCTTGAGGCCGACGTCGGCCTTGACGATGCCCCAGTGGTCGATGATCAGCGCGTTGGTGATCAGCGTGTCGACCACTTCGGCGGCGAGCAACTGACTCTGGCCCTGGCCGTCGCGGATGACTTTGCCGCCACCGAACTTCACTTCCTCGCCGTAGGTGGTGAAGTCTTTCTCGACTTCGATCCACAGCTCGGTATCGGCCAGGCGCACCTTGTCGCCGACGGTGGGGCCGAACATGTCGGCGTAGGCGCTTCTAGAAATCTTCATGTGCTTGCCTTGGGATTCAATTGTTTTCGAGATCGCTCGCATAGCTCGCTATCGCAGCCTCGCTGCGCTCGTCAGCTCCTACAGTCAGTGATTGGCTTGAGACCAGGTGACATTGGTAGGAGCTGCCGAAGGCTGCGATCTTTTCGGGATACGCCGATCTCAGTCGAGATCACCCATGATGCGGCCGGCAAAGCCGAACACCCGGCGATGCCCGGCGTAATCGACCAGCTCGACTTCACGGCTCTGGCCTGGCTCGAAGCGCACGGCGGTGCCAGCGGGAATGTTCAGGCGCATGCCGCGACTGGCGGCGCGATGGAAGTTCAGCGCGTCGTTGGTTTCGAAAAAGTGAAAGTGCGAACCGACCTGGATCGGCCGGTCGCCGCTGTTGGCGACTTTCAGGCTCACGGTGCGGCGGCCGACGTTGAGTTCGATGTCGCCGGGCTGGATCTGGTATTGGCCAGGAATCATCGCTGGGCTCCTTGCAGGACTTTGTAATAGAGAGCGGTCGGGCGATAGGTGCCGTTGGGATCGCAGGCGTAATCGGGGATTTCGCCGGCGCGCACGTAGCCCAGCGCCTTGTAGAAATCTTCTGCCGGCGAGCCGGCCTCGGTGTCGAGATAGAGCATGCCGCGCTTGTGCTTGGGCGCTTCGAGTTCCAGCGCCTGCATCAGTTGCTGGCCGAGACCGCGCCGTCGCGCGTGTTCGCGCACCAGCAGTTTCTGTACTTCGGCGCGGTTCAGGCCATTGGCCTTCTGGCACAGGCCCAGTTGCACGCTGGCCAGCACCTGCTCGTCCTTGACCACCACCCAGAGCAGCGTGCTGCCCTTGTTGATGTTGTCCTGCACCTCATCGAAATACGCGCGCGCCTGCGCGGCATCGAGGTCGGCCATGAAGCCGACGCTGGCGCCGTAACCGACGGCGTCGAGCAGCAGATCGATCAGGCCCTGGCGATAGTGGGCAAAGCTTTCAGCGTTGACGCGGCGCAACTGGGCGGCGTTCATCGACATCACTCCTTGTGGGCATCCGGTGGCTGTGCGCCGGGATTGAGGGTCAACTGCATGAAGGTCAGATCGAGCCAGCGGCCGAACTTGGTGCCCACTTGCGGCATCTGCCCGGTGATGCTGAAACCGGCGCGCTCGTGCAAGCGGATCGAGGCAGCGTTGCCGCTTTCGATGGCGGCGACCATGACGTGTTTACCGCAGGTGCGGGCGCGTTCGATCAGCGCGGTCATCAGTTGCGGGCCGAGGCCGTTGCCGCGTTGATCGCTGCGCACGTACACCGAGTGTTCGACGGTGTGACGGAAGCCATCGAACGGGCGCCAGTCGCCGAACGAGGCGTAACCCAGCACTGCGTTTTCACGGTCGACGATCACCAGAATCGGGTACGCCTGCAACTGACGCGCGTCGAACCATGCCTGGCGATTGCCGAGGTCGACCGCTTGTTCGTTCCAGATCGCCGTGGTGTTGAGCACGGCGTCGTTGTAGATGTCGCGGATCGCCGGCAGGTCGGCCCGGCTCGCATCGCGAATGCTGTAAGTCATGGTGCGGCCTCAGACTATCGGCTGGTGAACGGTGACCAGTTTGGTGCCGTCGGGGAACGTCGCCTCGACCTGGATTTCCGGGATCATTTCCGGGATGCCTTCCATCACTTGTTCGCGGCTGAGCAGGGTGGTGCCGTAATGCATCAGCTCGGCCACGGTCTGGCCGTCGCGCGCGCCCTCGAGCAGCGCGGCGGAGATGTAGGCCATGGCTTCCGGGTAATTGAGTTTCACGCCACGGGCCAGCCGCCGCTCGGCGACGAGGCCGGCGGTGAAGATCAGCAGCTTGTCTTTTTCGCGTGGGGTCAGGTCCATGTTGGAATCCAATATCGGCAGTTAAGAATGATCAGGTCGATCGCGATCTGTAGGAGCTGACGAGTGAAACGAGGCTGCGATCTTTTGATCTTGTTTTCGAAGATCCAGATCAAAAGATCGCAGCCTCGTTTCACTCGTCAGCTCCTACAGGGGCATGCATTTCAGGTGTTCCAGATTCGCGGTGGCTGGGCCTCGCGGCCCAGCAGCGCTGGCCTTAGCAGTCGCCATAAATCAATCAGCCAGGCGCGGGCGAGTAATGCTTCACCGGCCAGACACCGCGCCACCAGCAACCCTGGCAACTGCGTCAAGTCTCCACGCACTTCGTGCCCCAGCGAGCGGCAGCGCTCCAGCAACCCGGCGTCTATCTCACCGGTGACCAGCATCGTTGCGAACACCGGATTGCCATCCAGGCCGATCGGCGAATCGAGTAAACCGTCCGCACCGACAATGCGCTGCCGTTCGTGCCAGAGCAACTGACCATCGCGGCGGATATCCAGGTGCGCCTGAAAATGCCCGAGGTCAAAACGCTCGCCGCTGGCCGGACGACCGAGCGCCACCACGTCCCAGTAGAACAGCCGCGCATCGCCTTCGAGCTCGATCGTTGTGCTCAACTCGGCCTGCGCGGCGCTGTAGACGATGGTTTCCTGCGGTAGCCATTCAAGCGTAGCGCCGGCGGCGACTTTCAAGTCGAGTTGCTGATAAGCCGGTCCACCGGCGCGATACCATTTGGCGGCGCCGGGGCTGGTGATTTGCGCCCAGGCGTTGGGTTCGACGCGGGCACTGATGTCGAGCCGATCTCCACCGGCAATTCCGCCCGGTGGATGGACGATGATGTGCTGGCAGACCTCGGGGCCTTCGGCGTACAGATGCTTTTGTACGCGCAGCGGGCCGAGATGGCGGCGCATGACCGGGCGCGTGCAGTCGCCGAAGCGCGCGTAAGCCAGCTCCAGTTCGGCGTGCCAGCTCGGGGTAAACAGGGCAGGTGCAACAATCGAATTCATGGTTTTGTGATTATCGTTAGGAAGCTACAGATTAGACCGGCGCGTTAGATCGTGACCAGCCCGCGTACACCTTCGGCCTCCATATTTTCACCGCGACCCTGCTGGATGATCTCGCCCCGCGACATCACCAGGTATTGATCGGCCAGCTCGGCGGCGAAGTCGTAGAACTGCTCGACCAACAGAATCGCCATGTCACCGCGCGCCGCGAGCTGCTTGATTACCGCGCCGATTTCCTTGATCACCGACGGTTGAATGCCTTCGGTGGGCTCATCAAGAATCAGCAGGCGCGGGCGGCTGGCCAATGCCCGGCCGATCGCCAGTTGCTGTTGCTGACCACCGGACAGATCGCCGCCACGGCGCTGCTTCATTTGTAGCAGCACCGGGAACAGTTCGTAGATGAAACCTGGGACTTCCTTGGCTTCCGAGCCTGGAAACCGCGACAGGCCCATCAACAGATTTTCTTCTACCGTCAGGCGCCCGAAGATCTCACGGCCCTGCGGCACGTAGGCGATACCGGCATGCACGCGCTGATGCGGTTTGAACGTGGTGATCGGTTTGCCTTCCCAGTTCACCGCGCCTTCCTTGGCCGGCAGCAGGCCCATCAGGCATTTGAGCAGGGTGGTCTTGCCCACGCCGTTACGGCCGAGCAGGCAGGTCACTTCGCCGACCTTCACGTCAAAGCTCAGGCCGCGCAGGATGTGGCTACCGCCGTAGTACTGATGAAGTTGTTGGACTTGTAGCATCGGAACTCCGTTAGTTGGGCTTCAAGCCGCAAGCCGCAAGCCGCAAGCTGCAAGCTGCAAGCAAGAGCAGTGCTGTTTATGACTTTGCTTTTACTTGCTGCTTGAAGCTTGTCGCTTGCAGCTGGCCGATTCATCGGCCGAGGTAGACCTCGATCACTCGCTCGTTTTCCTGCACCTGTTCCAGCGAGCCCTCGGCCAGCACGCTGCCCTGATGCAGCACCGTGACGTGGTCGGCAATCGAGCCGACAAAGCCCATGTCGTGCTCGACCACCATCAGCGAATGCTTGCCCGCCAGCGACTTGAACAGCTCGGCGGTGAATTCGGTTTCGGCGTCGGTCATGCCCGCCACCGGTTCGTCGAGCAGCAGCAATTGCGGGTCCTGCATCAGCAACATGCCGATCTCGAGAAACTGCTTCTGGCCGTGGGACAGTAGGCCGGCCTGGCGATTGACCGAGGTGGTCAGGCGAATCGTCTCGAGCACTTCGCTGATGCGATCCTTCTGCTCGCCACTCAAGCGCGCACGCAAACTGGCCCACACCGACTTGTCGGTCTTCTGCGCCAGCTCCAGGTTTTCAAACACGCTCAAGGCTTCGAATACCGTCGGTTTCTGAAACTTGCGGCCGATGCCGGACTGGGCAATCTGCACTTCGCTCATCTGCGTCAGATCCAGGGTTTCGCCGAACCAGGCCTTGCCGTGGCTGGGCCGGGTCTTGCCGGTGATCACGTCCATCAGCGTGGTCTTGCCCGCGCCGTTGGGGCCGATGATGCAGCGCAGTTCGCCGACGCCGATGTACAGGTTGAGATTGTTCAGCGCACGGAAGCCGTCGAAACTGACGCTGATGTCTTCCAGGGTCAGGATGGTGCCGTGGCGCGTATCGAGGCCGGGGCCGACGCGCTGGCCGAGGCCGATCGAGTCGCGACTGGTGCCTTCGTCCTTGTTCGGTTCGACGGGGAAAAACGCCGGCTCCAGCATGAATTCCGCACTCGCTGTGACTCTCATTGTTCACCTCGTTTCTTCAGCAGACCGATCACGCCTTTGGGCAGGTACAACGTCACGACGATGAACAGCGCGCCGAGGAAGAACAGCCAGTATTCCGGGAAGGCCACGGTGAACCAGCTCTTCATGCCGTTGACCACGCCGGCGCCGAGCAGCGGCCCGATCAGCGTGCCGCGCCCGCCGAGGGCGACCCACACCGCCGCTTCGATCGAGTTGGTCGGCGACATTTCGCTGGGGTTGATGATGCCGACTTGCGGCACGTACAGCGCTCCGGCGAGGCCGCACAGCACCGCACTCAGCACCCAGACGAACAGCTTGAAACCACGCGGGTCGTAGCCGCAGAACATCAAACGGTTTTCCGCATCGCGCAACGCCGTCAGCACCCGGCCGAACTTGCTCTGCGCCAGGCGCCAGCCGATGAACAGGCTCGCCACCAGCAACAACACCGTGGCCAGAAACAGCACCGCGCGGGTCCCCGGTTCGGTGATGCCGAAGCCGAGAATGGTGCGGAAATTGGTGAAGCCGTTGTTGCCGCCAAACCCGGTCTCGTTGCGGAAAAACAGGAGCATGCCGGCGAAGGTCAGGGCCTGGGTCATGATCGAAAAATACACGCCCTTGATCCGCGAACGGAAGGCGAAAAAGCCGAACACCAGCGCCAGCAGACCCGGCGCCAGCACCACCAGGCACATGGCCCAGATAAAGCTGCTGGTGCCGGTCCAGTACCACGGCAATTCGCTCCATGACAGGAAGGTCATGAACGCCGGCAAGCCATCGCCGGCCGCCTGCCGCATCAGGTACATGCCCATCGCGTAACCGCCGAGGGCGAAGAACAGACCGTGGCCCAGTGAAAGCAGGCCGGCGTAACCCCAGACCAGATCCAGCGCCAGAGCAACGATGGCGTAGCAGAGGATCTTGCCGACCAGGGTCAGCGTGTAGGCCGAGACGTGCAGGGCATTGTCTGGCGACAACAACGAGAGCAGCGGCAGAACGATCAGCAGCGCGAGGATCACCCCGCCGACCGCGAGCGTGACTTTCGGCCCGGCCTTTTGTGTGGCCGTGACTAACAGAGGCTGGTTCATCAGTCGATCACCCGTCCTTTCAGTGCGAAGAGGCCTTGCGGACGTTTCTGAATGAACAGAATGATCAGCGCGAGGATCAGGATCTTGCCGAGCACCGCGCCGATCTGCGGTTCGAGAATCTTGTTGGCGATGCCCAGGCCAAATGCGGCGAGCACGCTGCCGGCCAGTTGCCCGACGCCGCCGAGCACCACCACCAGGAACGAGTCGATGATGTAGCTCTGGCCAAGGTCGGGACCGACGTTGCCGATCTGGCTCAGCGCCACGCCGCCCAATCCGGCGATGCCCGAGCCGAGACCGAAGGCGAGCATGTCGACGCGCCCGGTCGGCACGCCGCAGCAGGCGGCCATGTTGCGGTTCTGGGTAACGGCGCGCACGTTGAGGCCGAGGCGGGTCTTGTTCAGCAGCAGCCAGGTCAGCACCACCACGAACAATGCGAAAGCGATGATGACGATGCGGTTGTACGGCAGCACCAGATTGGGCAGCACTTGAATACCGCCGGACAGCCACGCCGGGTTGGCCACTTCAACGTTCTGCGCGCCAAACACCAGCCGCACCAGTTGGATCAGCATCAGGCTGATGCCCCAGGTCGCGAGCAGCGTTTCCAGTGGTCGACCGTAAAGGTGGCGGATGACCGTGCGCTCCAGCGCCATGCCAATGGCGGCGGTGACGAAAAACGCCACCGGCAGCGCGATCAGCGGATAGAACTCGATGGCCTGCGGCGCGTAACGCTGAAACATCAGCTGCACGACATAGGTCGAGTAGGCGCCGAGCATGAGCATCTCGCCGTGGGCCATGTTGATCACCCCGAGCAGGCCGAAGGTGATCGCCAGACCGAGGGCGGCGAGCAGCAGAATCGAGCCCAGCGACATGCCGCTGAACGCCTGGCCGAGCACTTCGCCGATCAGCAGTTTGCGCTTGACCTGAGCGAGGCTGGTTTCGGCGGCGGTGCGCACGCCGGCATCGCTTTCCACTCCGGGTTCGAGCAAACCTTCGAGGCGTGTACGGGCCAGTGGGTCGCCGGTTTCACCGAGCAACCGCACCGCTGCAAGGCGCACCGCCGGGTCGCTGTCGACCAATTGCAGATTGGCCAGCGCCAGGCTCAGGGCGGCATGCACGCTTTGGTCTTTTTCCCCAGCGAGCTGCTGGTCGAGAAATTTCAGCTGCGCGGGTTTCGCGCTTTTCTGCAATTGCTGTGCGGCGCTTAGACGGATTTTGCTGTCAGCGGCGAGCAATTGATGGCTGGCCATCGCGGTGTCGATCAGACCCCGCAGGCGATTGTTCAGGCGCAGGGTTTTCGCTTGGCCGTCGATCGTCAGTTCGCCTTGTTGCAGGGCGTTGAGCAATTCGATACGGGCCGGATCGGGCTGCGCGGCCCAGGCTTCCAGCAGTTTGGCCTGTTGCATCGGATTGGCCGCGACGAAGTCTTCGGCATCGCCAGCGTGGGCCAGGAGTGGCAGCAACAGTGCGATGGCACAGATAAATCGGAAAAGGGCAGTGGGCATAGTCAGTCGCCTTGACGCGGACATTGTGGGAGCGAGCCTTTGTGGCGAGGGGATTTATCCCCGTTCGGCTGCGAAGCAGTCGTGATATCGGTCGACGCGATCAATCTGATACACCGCGACCGATGGCTTTGGGGCTGCTTCGCAACCCATCGGGGATAAATCCCCTCACCACAAAGGCCCGCTCCCACAGGGAATTGCATCAGCCTCACGCCAGGCGCGAGACTGACATCCGGTGACTCAGTTGCTCTTCACCGCATAATCCGGCTTCTTGTCGTTGCCCTGAATGTACGGGCTCCATGGTTGCGCGCGGATCGGGCCTTCGGTCTGCCACACGACGTTGAACTGACCGTCGCTCTGGATTTCGCCGATCATCACTGGCTTGTGCAGGTGGTGATTGGTCTTGTCCATGGTCAGGGTGTAGCCCGATGGTGCGGCGAAGGTCTGCCCGGCCAGTGCTTCGCGCACTTTGTCGACGTCAGTGGATTTGGCTTTCTCGACCGCCTGCGCCCACATGTGGATGCCGACGTAGGTGGCTTCCATCGGGTCGTTGGTCACGGCTTTATCGGCGCCCGGCAGGTTGTGTTTCTTCGCGTAGGCTTTCCAGTCCGCGACGAATTTCTTGTTCGCAGGATTTTCCACCGACTCGAAGTAGTTCCACGCCGCGAGGTTGCCCACCAGCGGTTTGGTGTCGATGCCGCGCAGTTCTTCTTCGCCGACCGAGAAAGCCACCACGGGCACGTCGGTGGCTTTCAGGCCCTGGTTGGCCAGCTCTTTATAGAACGGCACGTTGGAGTCGCCGTTGACGGTCGAGATCACGGCAGTCTTGCCACCGGCGGAGAATTTTTTGATGTTGGCAACGATGGTCTGGTAATCGCTGTGACCGAACGGCGTGTAGACCTCTTCGATGTCCTTGTCGGCCACGCCTTTGGAGTGCAGGAACGCGCGCAGGATCTTGTTGGTGGTGCGCGGGTAGACGTAGTCGGTGCCGAGCAAAAAGTAGCGCTTGGCGCTGCCGCCTTCTTCGCTCATCAGGTATTCAACCGCCGGAATCGCTTGCTGGTTCGGCGCGGCGCCGGTGTAGAACACGTTCGGCGACATTTCTTCGCCTTCGTATTGCACCGGGTAGAACAGCAGACCGTTGAGCTCTTCAAATACCGGCAGTACCGATTTGCGCGATACCGAGGTCCAGCAGCCGAACACCACCGCGACCTTGTCCTGGGTCAGCAACTGTCGGCCCTTTTCGGCGAACAGCGGCCAGTTGGAAGCAGGGTCGACCACCACCGGCTCGAGCATCTTGCCGTTCACGCCGCCCTTGGCGTTGATCTCGTCGATGGTCATCAGCGCCATGTCCTTGAGCGACGTTTCGGAGATCGCCATGGTCCCGGACAACGAATGCAGAATCCCGACCTTGATGGTCTCGGCGGCCTGGACAGTCCAGGTCATGCCCATCGCGGCAATGGATGCCGTGAGTGTGAAAGCCTTGATCAAACTGCGACGCTTCATTGTGCGATCTCCATGAACATTCGATTTTTTCTGGTTGGCAGATGCGGACGACTGAAGGTGTGTTTTGCAAAGGCTGTGCCCGGTCGCGTTCAGGCAAGAAAATGTCGTGCCAGAGCGTTTGCGCTCTCACTACTTGCACCATGAGGGCACGCGCTATGGGCGATGGTGCGCAGAGGTGCGCCAGATTGGGGCGCGCAAGCGGCGCCGTTACAGAAACGATAAACATGTACCGCAGCCTCACGGCAGCTGCGACACACACTCGTCTGCTCATCCCGATTTTCTGCGCAGGTTTTTATGAATGATGTGTCTGGGCGTTCCGGTCGCGCCGCAAGTTCTCCGAAAAAATTCAAATTGCCCCCCCTTGGCCCGGCGTTCCTGAGCGAAGAAGACGCCGCCTATTGGGTGCATACACGGATCCCGCTCAACCCGGACAAAGAATACGGCAGCGTGATTCTGCGACGTCCCGACGGCAAGTTCCTGGCGACCTCACCCATCGCGGGCGAAGCCACAAGTTTCGAATTTGGCTCCATTCTCGAAAGCGGGGTGCTCGGCGAGCTGCGCCATCCCTTGGGCTACCGATGCATCGCCAGCGTACACAGCCATCCGCCACTGCATGACGAGTTCCGCAATGGCAATCCGCGTCAGGATGAAATGCTGCTCAGGTTGTTCATCAGTTTCTATTCTGCAGGCGACTTTCTGGGTGATGTGTCAGCGCGGGATTTTTTCCGTAGCGCCTATCTTTCCGGCCCTGACGGCAGCCTGCTCAAATATGTGTCGAGCGGCTCCCCGGAGGAGCGCGCATACGTCCTCTGGCATCAGTCCGGCGCGCCGTCCGGTCGGCCTCCAGCGATCAACGATGTGATGGGGCTGATCAACAAACTGGCGACGGTCGGCGAGCTCAAGGTCATTGTGTCGAATGCCGATTGGGGGCACTCGGTGGGGCGGGTACCTGCGGACTGGAAGGCCGGCACGCCTTTTTCGACCGGGACAATCACCGAAATGCCGTTGATGACCCGGGTCTGCGTCAATCCTGAACGCGCCGTGCTGGCGGCATTGAAATCCCGTGGCGCACAGAGGTCGGGATTGCTGCTGAAGAAAAGCACGAGCGAGGAGTATGTAGCGACCCACGCGCGCGCTGCACAAGCGACATCCTGGGATCCTGCAAAGGTTTTTCCCGAAGCTGGCGATGGTCAGTTGCGATTGCCGCGAGGCTACGTGCTCGAAGGTTTTTACTTCGCATCGCGGCCCGATCCGGCGCGAGCGCCCGCGACCGAGCAATGGCTGGCAGAGAACTTTTTTGCGCCGCAGGACGTGGCGCTGGCGATCGCCCGTCGGCGCCGCGCATTACCTCTGGCGGCGCCGGGCAAGCCTCTTTCGCTGTACATGCAGGCAAGGGACACCGCCATGTTGAAGTACACCTTCAGCGGCAGTCAGGTCGAAGCGGCCTTCAGTCAGGAGCATCCCGACGGAACCGTCAGCGATGGCGGCATCGAGGCGAGACTGTCGAGCGGAACACTTCGACCACGCGAATTCGTGTCGATGCTGATCATCGCCGGCAGGCTGCAAGTGCTACGCGGCAGTGCCTTGTGGTCTCGCCTCGGGGTGCTGGATCTGCAATGGACGCCGTATCCGGATTTCACCTGGCCAGTGTTGAGCCGGGAATTTCTGACGTCCGATGATGCCGCGCGTTATGCCCATCAAGCGGTCGGCAATCGCCGCGACCGGCAATTTGCGGGCTACATTTTCCAATGCAGCAATCAACGCTTCGTGGTCACCGAACCGCTGCCAGGCGATATCGATGTGCTCGGCCAGGGGCGGCTTTATCCCCACGACAACCAAGGACGGGCCATTTTTCCGGATGATCATCGCCTGCACGCGCGCTATGTGTCCCATGTTGCCGTGTCGCAACTGGAACCGGTGGAGGTCGATTATCTGCAATGGACCCCGCACGAAGCCGTGCTCAGTCTGCAGATGCTCAGTGTCGAGGAAGTCCGGCGGGTGCTGCTTGATGAGATTGTCCTGTATGTATCGGCCGCTGCGGACAGTCTGCTGCGCTTTGAGGCCGACGGTTCAGCGCCCGCTGCGGAACTGGGCAGGCGTCTGGGAACCAGCCGGCATCCCGGTGCCCTCGCCACGGAACTGGGCAATGGCAGCAAGCGGCCGCAGGATTTTATCCGTGAGCAAGCGGCGGCCGGTCGGCTGACCAGCCTGGTCGATAACCCATTGTGGGGCTATCGCGGCCGGATCGCCTCGACCTGGTCGGTGCGTGAAGCGCCGCCCGCGCCCGACGCGCCGGTCTGGCCGGTGATTCATCCGTTTTCCCCGGACTACCCTGTGCTTCCAACGCCGGTATTGCCTGGGCTGACCCCGCCAGCGATCGCCGCGCCTCAGTTGATGCTGCCATTGCCGTTGCCGTGGCGCCGACCGGAAACGGTGGCCTACGGTGCGGTGTTCGCTTCAGCCGACGAGGTGGCACAGAGTCAGCATGAACGCGCCAGGCATTGGCAAGAGCAGGTCAACGCCTGCTTCGGGTTCATCCTCAAACACCGGCAAAATGAAGAGTACATTGCCACGGAGCTGATTCCCGTCAGCGATGGGCAGAGCAGTCTGTTTCAACTCAACAGCCTGTTTGCCGCGCGAAGATCGGAGCCGTGGTATCAGTTTCCCGAGGGCTTCGATCTGTACGCCAGCTGGTATTCGCACCGTCGTTCAGATGACCCGAGGAAAACGCCGGATGACTGGCTCAACCATTACTTCATCTCGCCGGACAATCTCACCACTTCGATGTATTACGGACGTCGGCGTCCGGTTGTGGCGTCGCAGCTTCCGGTAGCCCTCTATATCGCAACGTGCGACGGTGCGCTGTTGAAATATGCGAGAAGCCCGTCCAGCAAACTCTTTTATGACGCCACGTCGCAGAGCACGCTCGACACGATCAAGAGCGATCTGGCGTCCGGACACTTGGTGCCTAGCGATTTCGTCCACGAGGTGGCCAACAGTGGCGAACTCTCGGTGATGCATGCTGGCTTGTGCTGGGACCGAACGGGGCTCGTCGGGGTGACCTGGCAGCCATACGCACACCTGCAGCGGCGCTGGCTGGGGCCGGTTTTTCTGACGGCTGACGATGCTGCCATGCATGCTGCAACCCTGCTCGCTGCAGTGAGCGACCGGGTGTTTGGCGGGGTAATCCTGGAGACGGCCGACAAGCGCTTCGTGGCGACTGCGCCGATTGAAGTCAGCCGTGAAGATTTCGACCTTTTCGAAATCTGCCCTGAGGAAAGCCGGACCTATGGATTTTTTCCGCTCGGTTGCCACATCGTGGCGCGCTATCGGTCGCGCGCCGTCCGAGAGGCCTCGCTGGTGCTGTCGCGCGTCCAGAAACAGATCTACCTGAACATGTTTACCGTCGATGTGCTGGAGTCGGCCTTCAACAAACGCGGGGTGAGGGAGGAATATCGGGTTACGGCAGACGGCTCGCTGGTTGCTTACAAACCGGCGTCCTTGCTTGAATTTCTCTTTGCTCCGGACGGTTCAGTGCTCAGGTATCAGCCGCAGGCCGAACTGTTTTCGCAGTTGCTTGGCCAGGGCGACCGGTTCGCGGCCGTCGATGCGAAAGCGATCAAGCAGGGCTTGCGCAGCAGACATCTGCAGCCCGTTGAATGGATCAATGCCCTGGCCAAGGGCGGGCATCTGCAAGTGATCAAGGGCAGCGAGATCTGGGGGTTGCCGCGACAGGTATCGGTGTGGGCACCTTTTTCCGAAGATCTGTTGCCGGCCAGAGAGTATGACAAGGCCTTGAGCAAGCCGCTCTGCAGTGCACTGTTCGTGCAGGCAGACGCTGCCGCCCAATATGTTCATGACGCGTCCGTCAGCAGGGATACCCAGACTTTCGGCTACCTTTTGCGCAACCAGCAAGGCGTATGTCTCGCCACCTTGCCGGTCGAAGTTCAGGGCTCGGCGCTGGCCCTTGATCGCGTGTTCGAAAACGGTGAGCTGATTTCGGGCTTTGCGCTCGACGCGATTTATCTGCGGGCACCGCTACCGCCACTGGGCGCGCGATCCGGCGACGTGCGCGAGGTCTTTGCGCTGCCCAATGATGTTCTGTCAGTCTGCGTTCGAGCCAATACCCCACAGGGTTATCGGCCGATCTACTTCTCATGCGCCGACGGGGCGTTGTTGAAACTGCAACTGCATGCCTTCGAGCCGGGCGAGTTCTACGACCGCCGCGGGCAGATCGAGCTGCGCCCCAATGCATTTGTCTCTGCGGTACAAGCCGCCAACGATGAGCGAGACATCGCCAAAGGCTCGTTCGACTTTCCTGCATATATCCGCCGAATGGCAGCTGCGGGCCGGCTCGAGGTGATCCAGAGCAGTGAGTACTGGTCCAGACATGGCCTGGTGGATGACAGTTGGCAGCCGCGCCAGGCCGATGTCAGCGCTGAGCAGCGCTGGCGAGAAAATCCCGTCCCGGCACTCGGCCCGGTTTTCCATCACCCCGACGACGCTGCACGCTATGCACAGCAGCGAGCGGCCGAGGCCACTCTCGACGTCGGTTACGAGAGTGCAATTCTGGCGCCAGCGGTCGCCAGTCAATTTGTACCGCTCGAACCCATCGCCTGGTCCGCGCAGGATCCGAGCCCGCTGGCGCGGATATTCCGGAAGTCGACGGACTCTTCGGTGAGTTGGCAGCACCCGGCGCCGCGTTATCCCGATGGTTACCATCCGATCGCCGCTCATCAGATGCACCTTTCAGGCAACACCACTCTGGTGCCGGACGCAGAGGGAATCAGAGCCAATTTCGCGACGCCAGAGCTCGTATACGCCCATTCCCACGACCTGAAAAACAGGGGCTTCGATATTCGGCATTATTTCTATTCGACGCCGCACAATGTCCTGCTCAAATACACGCCTTCCTATTCGGCTGCCGAGCGTGATCTGCTGTTGACCCGGTCGGTGTTTTTCGAGAACGGCCGATGGACCAGCCACCTGAGTCCGGGTGAATTCGTTTCCCGGCTTATGGCGCTGGGCGAGTTCCGGGTGTTGGTCGCCGGTTACTACTGGGCTCAGACCGGGCGCATGGGACGTGCCTGGAAGGTGCAGCGCAAGCAGCCATCGTCGCCAGGCACGGTGCGCATCCGCGACGAGTTGTAATTCGCCGCGGCTGGTTCCGGGGAGCGTGCCGCTATTGACGGTCGCTCCTCATGGCGCATCGCTCAAGTCGAGGCCGGCGCACTCCGGCCAACACGCGACAGCAGCAGGCGATCAAGCAACCAGACCACCACCAGCGAAGCCCCCACCAGCGGAAACACCACCGCCAGCACCAGCATGATCGCCACG
>NZ_RAZO01000440.1:0-1606 GCF_004307535.1 Pseudomonas sp. Sample_9 | reverse complement strand
TCAGATCGGATTCGGGCAATCGATGAAGATGTGCTCAAGGGCAAAGCGCTTCGCCAGATACTCACCCAGCGCCTGCACGCCGTAGCGTTCGGTGGCGTGGTGGCCAGCGGCGATGAAGCTGATGTCGTTTTCCCGGGCGCTGTGGAAAGTCTGCTCGGAGGCCTCGCCACTGATGAACAGGTCGACCCCCGCCGCCACGCCCTGATCGATATAACCCTGGCCACCGCCGGTGCACCAGCCGACGCGGCGGATCATGCCGCTGCCTTCGATCAGCAGCGGCTCGCGCCCCATGACTTCCTGCACCTTGCGCGCGAAATCCCGCGCAGTCATTGGCTCATTCAGCGAGCCGACCAGCCCGACGACTTTCGGATTGCTCGGGTCGAGCGAACCTTCGACAGTGATGTCGAGCTGACGCGCCAGTTGCACGTTGTTGCCGACGTCCGGGTGCAGATCCAGCGGCAGGTGATAGGCGAGCAGACTAATGTCGTGCTTGAGCAGGGTTTTCAAGCGGCGCTGTTTCATGCCGGTGACGCAAGGGTTTTCGCCTTTCCAGAAATAACCGTGGTGGACCAGGATCAGGTCGGCCTCGGCTTCGACGGCGGCATCGAGCAACGCCTGGCTGGCGGTGACGCCACTGACGATGCGCATCACCTGCGGGCGGCCTTCGACCTGTAATCCGTTGGGGCAATAATCGGCAATTTTCGCACTGCCCAGGTAACGGTCGGCTTCTTCGACGAGGGTGCTGAGGGCAACGGCCATGAAAGACTCCTAAATATCCCGTTCAGAGGCGCGCGCGGCCTCGTATAATGCGCGACATTATGGGCGGTCTGACCTCGCCTGCAACCTTTCCAGGAACGTGCTTAATGCTCAAGGCGCTGCGTTTTTTTGGCTGGCCGCTGTTGGCCGGTGTGCTTATCGCTCTGTTGATTATTCAGCGTTACCCCGAGTGGGTCGGGCTGCCGAGCCTCGACGTCAATCTGCAACAGGCCCCTCAGACCACGATCGTGCAACAGGGGCCGGTGTCCTATGCGGATGCGGTGGGCATCGCCGCGCCGTCGGTGGTCAACCTGTACACCACCAAGGTCATCAACAAACCGGCGCATCCCTTGTTCGAGGATCCGCAGTTCCGCCGCTTCTTCGGTGACAATTCGCCGAAACAGAAGCGCATGGAATCGAGCCTCGGTTCCGGGGTGATCATGAGCCCGGAAGGCTACATCCTCACTAACAACCACGTCACCAGCGGCGCCGACCAGATCGTCGTGGCGCTCAAGGATGGTCGCGAGACGCTGGCACGGGTGATCGGCAGCGATCCGGAAACTGACCTTGCAGTTCTGAAAATCGACCTGAAAAACCTCCCGGCAATCACCGTCGGCCGCTCCGACAGCATTCGCATCGGCGACGTCGCGCTGGCCATCGGCAACCCGTTCGGCGTCGGCCAGACCGTGACCATGGGCATCATCAGCGCCACCGGCCGTAATCAGTTGGGCCTGAACAACTACGAAGACTTCATCCAGACCGATGCGGCGATCAACCCGGGCAACTCCGGCGGTGCGCTGGTCGACGCCAACGGCAACCTCACCGGTATCAACACGGCGATCTTTTCCAA
>NZ_RAZO01000311.1:0-1611 GCF_004307535.1 Pseudomonas sp. Sample_9 | reverse complement strand
CCACCGGTCAGCGCTGCGATCGGCAGCACCCGCCCCTGCCCGTAACGGTCCACCAACCGCGATACCTGCGGCGCGCAAAACGCCGTGGCCAAAGCAAAAGTCGCCGCCACCGCACCCGCCAGCGCATAACCGCCGTTCAACTGCGCAAGCATGGTGATCAGGCCAATGCCGGTCATGGAAATCGGCATGCGCGCCAGCATCCCGGCCAGTACAAAAGCACGGGCACCGGGGGCGGTGAACAATTCGCGGTAGGGGTTTGCCATCGATTGCAGCCTCATCAGGGGCGGCCAAGTTGCCATAGGCTTGAATGCCGTGGAAGCGCGCAATTGTTGGTGGAATGTGAAAGCCCCTGATCTTTCCAGTGCTGAACAACGATGACCATTGGTCGAAAACCAACGCTGACCTGTCAGACCTGACAGGTGCGCTTCCTTGTCGTTTGCGCTCTGATGAGGCCTTGGATCTTCGCGTATCACCGTGGAACCCTGTACACGCACTCAGGAGCCTCGCCATGGACGAATCGTCAATGCTCGTCTCACCCGAAGCGGAAAAGGCGCCGTGGGCCGTGCCCGCCCTGTATGGCCTGGCGCCATTTCGCAACGACGCCGTGCTGGCGGCCCAGGTGGATGATCGGCTGACGCCCTGGATCGAGCAGGTGGGGATTTTTCCAGGGCGGCACGACAAAGTCCGCGCCATGGGTTTCGGTCGCTTCGCCATGCTCTGTCATACCGACACCGATGAGCCGGATCGGCTGCTGCTCGCCGCGCAATGTTTCGCCGCGCTGTTCGCCGTGGACGATTACTACTGCGACGATGAGCGAACCGGCTCCGAGCCGAGAATGGTCGGGCCGCGCCTTTCCCTGGCGCTGGCGGCGCTGGAGCCGGTTCACTTGAGCGCACGGTTCCGCCCGGGGCTCGAGCAGGCCTTGAACAGCGATCCGGTGCTGGTCGCACTGCGGGCCTATCTGAGGCGGGTCGAGACGCTCGCGACCGCGGCGCAGGTTGCCCGAGTACGCCATGAAATCATTGCCATGTTCGTCACCATGACCGCCGAAGCGGCCTGGCGGATCGAAGGGCTCACGCCCGCGCTCTGGGAATATCTGGCTCAGCGTCAGGTCAACAGTTTCCTGCCGTGCCTGTCGCTGATCGACATCATCGGCGGGTATGAATTGCCCGCCAATGTCTACAGCGCTCCCGAGGTGCGCAAGGTCACGACGCTGGCCGCCAGCGCCACGATCATTGCCAATGATCTGTTTTCCGCGCTGAAGGAACAGCAGGCCGGTATCGGCGATTTCAATCTGCCTATGTTGCTGATCCAGGAACAGGGCTGCTCCCCCGCGCAGGCCATGGCGCAAAGCGCTGCCGTTCACGATGACATCATGCATCTGTATGAGGCGGCGGAACGGGCGGTATTGCCGCACGCCTCGCCGCTGCTCAAACGCTATCTGCGCGGAATCAAGAGCTGGCTGGCCGGCAACGTCGAATGGCATCGCAGCAGTGGCCGCTATCAGCTCTGAAGCTGGCGAACTTTTCATGGTTGCAGATGAACTCTCGCCACAGGCCATCAGTCAGCTACTTAAGTCTCTTGAACCAAGGCGCGAATCGTCATGCAGAT
>NZ_RAZO01000193.1:13873-20534 GCF_004307535.1 Pseudomonas sp. Sample_9 | reverse complement strand
CGGCTCCCGCAACCAAACATCAAAAAAGGCTACTCGAAAGAGTGGCCTTTTTTGTATCTGTTGAAAAAGTCCTTTCGCAACAATGATCTGTCACTGTGCAGTGAACCGCTGGGGATCATCAGAACCACTGACTTGCGACTATGCTTGAGTCGCAGACAGGGTTTGTGCAATCCAGGAACTGCCCTCGCCGATGCCCGACGAGAGGCGTAGTATTTTGTGATTATTTTTTTCTACAGGGATTGGTAACTTGGCTGGATACCTCCATCCTGTCGCGCACAATCCAAGAGGTGATTGATGCGCGCCAACTCGTCTGATCCACAAGACACCGTTACAGCAGAACAACCGATCAAGCCCCAGCGATTGCGCTGGCTGGATCGGTTAAGCAAATACCGTCAGCCGATCGGTCTGGCCGTCACGTTGCTGCTGTTTGCCATTGCCCTGATTGCCTGCCGCCATCTGCTCGCCGAGCTCGATCTCTATGCGCTGCACGACTCGATTCTCGACGTGCCGAAACCGGCCCTGCTCGGTGCCATCGGCGCGACCGTGGTCGGCTTCATCATTCTGCTCGGTTATGAATGGTCGGCCAGCCGCTACGCTGGTGTGAAACTGCCGCCGCGCACCCTCGCGCTCGGCGGCTTCACTGCGTTTGCGATCGGCAACGCGATCGGCCTTTCGCTGCTTTCCGGCGGCTCGGTTCGTTATCGTTTATATGCGCGACTGGGCGTCGGTGCGTCGGAAGTCGCGCACATGACCTTGTTCGCCAGTCTTTCGCTGGGCTGCGCCTTGCCGCCGCTGGCAGCGCTGGCGACCCTGAGCAATCTGCCCGCTGCCTCGCAGGCCCTGGGATTGTCCGAAGTCTTGCTCGGCTCCGTCGCCGCAGCCGTATTGATCCTCGGTGCAGTGCTGGCGATCGGCATCTATCGCCGTCGTCTGCCGGAACAACCCTACCCCGACAATCTGCTGGTCCGTGCCGGGCGGCGCACGTTGCGCCTGCCGGGTCGACGCCTGACCTTGCTGCAACTGGTGATCACCGCCCTCGATGTCGCGGCTGCCGCCACCGTTCTCTACTTGTTGCTGCCGGAAGCGCCGCCGTTTGCGCCGTTCCTGCTGGTGTATCTGTTGGCGCTGGCCGCCGGTGTACTCAGTCATGTGCCGGGCGGGGTCGGCGTATTCGAGGCGATTCTGCTCGCCGCGTTTGCCGACAAGCTCGGCGCCGCACCGCTGGCCGCTGCCCTGCTGCTGTATCGTCTGATCTACGTGGTGCTGCCGCTGCTGGTCGCTTGCGTACTGCTGCTGATCAACGAAGGCCAGCGCCTGTTTCAATCCCAGACCATGCGCGCGGCGTCCGGTCTGGCTGCGCCGGTTCTGGCGGTGCTGGTGTTTCTGTCTGGTGTGGTGTTGCTGTTTTCCGGCGCCACCCCGGAGATCGACACGCGCCTGGAGCACATCGGTTTTCTGATCCCGCATCGTCTGGTCGACGCCTCGCACTTCGGCGCCAGCCTGATCGGCGTGCTCTGCCTCTTGCTTGCCCAAGGCCTGCGCCGGCGCCTGTCGGCAGCGTGGATGCTGACCACCATTCTGCTGCTGGTCGGCGCCCTGCTTTCGCTGCTCAAAGGCTTCGACTGGGAAGAAGCCACGCTGATGACGTTGACGGCCGCGCTGCTCGGCGTGTTCCGCCGCTCCTTCTATCGCCCGAGCCGTTTGACCGAACTGCCGTTTTCGCCGCTGTATCTGGTCGCCAGTCTCTGCGTGCTGGGCGCTTCGGCCTGGTTGCTGCTGTTCGCCTATCAGGACGTGCCCTACAGCCATCAGCTCTGGTGGCAGTTCACCCTTGA
The DNA here is from genome assembly GCF_004307535.1 of Pseudomonas sp. Sample_9. NCBI lineage: Bacteria > Pseudomonadati > Pseudomonadota > Gammaproteobacteria > Pseudomonadales > Pseudomonadaceae > Pseudomonas > Pseudomonas sp. Sample_9. Next base: position 18,699 of record NZ_RAZO01000193.1, on the reverse strand, counting down.
TGCCGACGCGCCTCGCGGGCTGCGCTCGCTGCTTGGCGCTGCTGTGTTGCTGGTGGTGGTTTCGCTGACATGGCTGCTGCGCACCGCGCGGCCTGTGATTCATTTGCCAACTCCAGACGAACTGGATCGCGCGGCAAAGATTCTCATGGCCTCGTCGCAACCCGACGGCGGCCTCGCGCTGACCGGTGACAAGGCGTTGCTGTTTCATCCCAACGACGAGGCGTTCCTGATGTACGCCCGCCGTGGCCGCAGTCTGGTGGCGCTGTACGACCCGATCGGGCCGAGCCAGCAACGTGCGGAAATGATCTGGCAGTTCCGCGACCTCTGCGACATCCATCACACCCGTCCGGTGTTCTATCAAGTGCGCGCGGAGAACCTGCCGTATTACATGGACATCGGCCTGACCGCGATCAAGCTCGGCGAAGAAGCCCGGGTCGATCTGCTGCGCTTCGATCTGGAAGCCAAGGGCAAGGAGATGAAAGACCTGCGCTACACCTGGAACCGTGGCACCCGCGATGGTCTGTCGCTGGAAATCCACGAGCCGGGTCAGGCGCCGATGGATGAGCTGAAGGTGATTTCCGATGCCTGGCTGACCGGCAAGAACGTGCGCGAGAAAGGCTTCTCCCTCGGCCGCTTCAGCGACGATTACCTCAAGCACTTCCGCATTGCGGTGATTCGCTTCGAAGGCCGCCCGGTAGCGTTCGCCAATCTGCTCGAGACCTATAGCCACGACCTGGCCAGTCTCGACCTGATGCGCGCGCACCCGGAAGCGCCGAAGCTGACCATGGAATTCATGATGGTCGGCCTGATTCAACACTATAAGAGTCACGGATACGCGCGCTTCAGCCTGGGCATGGTGCCATTGTCGGGGTTGCAACCCCGGCGCGGCGCACCACTGACCCAGCGCCTGGGCTCGATGGTTTTCCGCCGTGGTGAGCAGCTGTACAACTTCCAAGGCTTGCGCCGCTTCAAAGACAAGTTCCAGCCTGACTGGGAACCCCGTTATATGGCCGTGCCCGCCGGACTCGATCCGCTCGTGGCGCTGGCCGACACTGCTGCCCTGATCGCGGGCGGCTTGACTGGATTGGTGAAACGCTGATGATTCAACGCTCCCTGAAGTACATCCTGGCCGCCCTGCTGGTGCTGGCCGTGATTGCCGGCGGCGGTTACTGGTACCTCAAACGCCCGGCACCGGAACCCACCGTCGAACAACTGAAACCCGCCGATGGCGCGGCCATGACCCGAGTGATCCCGGGCAGCAAGCCGAAGGCTCAGGTGCTGGTCGCCGTTACCGAAGAACAGAAGCTCTCCGAAAAACAACTGACCACCCTCAGCCGCAGCGCCTCGGCGCAGATCGTCCAGGTGATTCTGCCCAAGGATTGCCTGCTGCAAAGCCGCGCCCTGCAATCGGGCCTGCGTGAACTGAACGGCCCGGCGACATTGGTCAGCGGCATCGGCCCGGGCGCTGTGCTGGCGTGGCGCTGGCTGGCGGAACAGAAAGACGACAAGGCCCAGGCCATCTCTGTCGATCTGGCCCTGGAAAAACCCGGCTGCACCCACCTGCTGCCGAAATCCGCCGCCCACGGCCACTGGCTGGTGGCATGGAACGACAATCCGGACGACGCCAGCGCAGGCTTCGTCCGCGATCAGCCGAACGCCGAAACCAGCATCAGCGACTACGACATCAACCTGCCGCAAGTGCTGAACAACGAACTGCGCAAAATCCTCGTCGGCGGCGACAAGGCCAACGGCGGCCTGGCGATTCCGGTCGTGGAAGTGCCGGCCGGTCAGGCCAACGACACCGTGACCCTGTTCCTCTCCGGCGACGGCGGCTGGCGCGACCTCGACCGCGACGTGGCCGGGGAAATGGCCAAGATCGGCTACCCAGTGGTCGGCATCGACACCCTGCGCTACTACTGGCAACACAAGAGCCCGGAGCAGAGTGCACTGGACCTCACCGAACTGATGCAGCACTACCGGCAGAAATGGGGCACCAAGCGCTTCATCCTCACCGGCTACTCGTTCGGTGCCGACGTTCTGCCAGCGATCTACAACCGCCTGCCAGAGAACGAACAGCAGCGCGTCGACGCGATCATCCTGCTCGCCTTCGCCCGCACCGGCAGCTTCGAAATCGAAGTCGAAGGCTGGTTGGGTAACGCCGGTAAAGAAGCCGCCACCGGCCCGGAAATGGCCAAGCTGCCAGCGGCCAAGGTTGTGTGCATCTATGGTGAAGAAGAGACAGATGAAAGTGGCTGCACCGACAAGACTGCTGTGGGTGAAGCGGTGAAACTGCCCGGCGGGCATCACTTTGATGAAAACTATCCGGCGCTGGCCAAGCGCTTGGTGGAGCTGATTCAGAAGCGCCAGAGCAAGGACTCGGTGGCTGAAGAGTGATCTGAAGCGCATCCACAAAAAGCCCCCGCAACTTCACGGTTGCGGGGGCTTTTTACATCCCAGCAGCCACCAAATTCCCCTGTGGGAGCGAGCCTGCTCGCGAAAGCGGTGGGTCAGTTTACAGATTCGTCGACTGACACTACGCCTTCGCGAGCAGGCTCGCTCCCACAGGGAATATGGGGCTGGATTCAGACAACTGATCAGCCCCGCTGGCCAAGCTGAACATCTATCCACGTGACATCATCGTCGCCAACGCTAAAGTCGCTATCCGGGGCCGCCAACAAACTGCTTTGCTGGGCTTGCGTCAAGTCCGCCCAAAAGCCATCAGTGACAAATACCAAGCGCTCAACAGCGTCCAGTGCACAACAAACAAAGTCAGGGTTCGGAACCCGATTGATCTTCAAGCATCGTGTAACCGAATTTCGCGCGGGGTCTCGCGCCAACTCACAGTGCGAACGGTCGCGCCGCCAATTGGCCTTGCAGTGAGGTGGCGTAATCCAATCGATGGCACCCGCCAACGTCACAATCCCGCATGAACAGTCTCCCTCGTATGCAACGGTAAGTCGGCCATGAGCGACCAAGCCAATCAGGTAACAGATGGCTCCCGTCTGATCAGCAGGCAACGACGCATGAAAATCCGCCAGTATTGAACCCAATAGGCGCTCAACAGCTGCGGGCTCTGCAGGATAGCTCCCCTGCTCCATCTGTGTGGAATGAGCCGCCAACATACCGCTTACGAAGCATTCAGCCAGCTGTCCACTGCCGCGCTTGGAAGTGCCATCCGCCACAACAAAAAAACCACCGTCACCCTCACAGGTCGCTCCGGCATAGTCATTATTTGCTCTGCTGGCTTGCCCAGTGATTGAACGGGAGTGGTATCTCATACGCTGGCCAGCGCTTTCATACGCCTGTGAATAATCTGCCCTCTGCCTGGATTCGCCTGCACCGAGCCTGAACTTTCGATCACGTAGCCAACCCCATCGAGCGCCATCAGTTTGCGGATTCCATCTGTGACGAACGCCTTAAGGTCGCTGTCGGCTTGGCCCACCTCCTCCAACAGCTCCGGCCGACCATCGATCAAGATGATCATGTCCTCGACATCCTTGTGATAAGGATCACCATTTCCCCGACCAGCGAAAGCTTCCAGTTTGGTCGTGAGAAAATACGCGGGTTGGAAAATCTGGATGACCGTGCCGCTGGGCAGAGTGAATTTATCTGCCCTCGCCAGCCCCTCGACGAACCAGCGGTTGGCATAGCCGAGTACTGCAGGGTCGGAAGGCATGACATCCACAACAACGTCATTGAAGCGAAAACGACAATTGACCTCGTCCTCACCGGTGATCTTGAATCCCTTGGCAGCCAGCCGTTCAGTGAGTTGGTTCCAGGCGCTGATACCGGCCAACTCGATCACTAAATCAACGTCATCAGTGAAACGAATGTCGTCCAGCACGGCTGTATCTGTAACCAGCATGGCAGTTGTACAACCGCCAACAAAAGCAACTTCGGCGAGAAACGCCTCGCCCAAGCCTTCAGCCACGAACTCAATAAGTTCGTAGTTGTGATCCGCGTTTGACGACATGTTATTTCAGCCCCATCCCTGCCTTCAGAATACTGATTGCCACACCACACTCACGCGGACCACCCAGACGGATTGCATCAGCGAGCGCCAGATAGTGGTAAAGGATCCGGTCTTTTTTCACCGCTTCCGGCACTGTTTTGTAAAGCGGCTCGATTGCTTGACCTCGCTCGGTTCCCTGCGCATCCGGCCAGACCGGAATCAAACCACCCGCACTCTTGATGCTTTTGGACAGCGCAGGCGCCGCAAAACCTGTGGGTATGCCACGAACCATCGCGCCAGGCTTGACCGGAAAGAAGTACTTCAGCGCGTGCTCGGTAATTTTCAGCAGTTCTCGGCGGTGCACTTTGGCAAGCCCGGTGTCGTAATCATGAATGAGCAATCCAGATTCCCGGCACCGGGCGAGAGCATTTGAGACTTCGCTTTTGCTCAGCCCGAGAGAGGCAGACAGCGCACGCAGAGAGTAGCGATCACTCCAACTTGTCAGCGGTGGATCAGATGCTGGTTCCGCCCATCCCTCCCAGCCTGGCCCATCAGCGAAAGGCGAATCGAGTTCGCGGCGATGGAAGATTGTGTCTTCCCCATCAGTGGAGTAGGTGACCAATGGCTTCCCCACACTCTCCCCTGCGGTCATTGGGCTGACGACATAAGGCCTGAGCAGCTCTTCGACCCTGTCCGAATACGATTCGGCCTCCATCTCCTTCAAAAGGTTCTCTTCCTGAGCGTGGAGACTGGCCATCTTGAACAAAAGTAAAATGTCTTGACTCTTCATTTAGCTCAAAACCTCAAGTGTCCACATTCCATAAAACGTGGACACTTGTCTCACTGCCGAGGCCGGGTCGTCAAGCCCTTGGGT
>NZ_RAZO01000193.1:3209-13773 GCF_004307535.1 Pseudomonas sp. Sample_9 | reverse complement strand
CATAAAACGTGGACACTTGTCTCACTGCCGAGGCCGGGTCGTCAAGCCCTTGGGTCGATCACTCATCGCTGCATACCTTGCCCGCATATCGTCATGGCTGATTGCTTGGGCCAGATCAAAGATGAGCAATCGTTCACTGGCCTTCTTTTCGAGCCGAAGGTCCTTGGGTTCATCCTGTGCTTCTTGTTGCGCTGATGCTGTCATACGTACCTGAATGCTTTGCACACGTCGGTTCGTGCGTGACGTTTAGTTTCGTTTACGTCTGGTCTCGCAATATCAGATGACGCCCACAGACCTTGTAGGCAAACTCCGAAACTCGTGTTCGGGCGCTCTGCCGCTCTATTGCGCTGTTTTTCGACGGGATATTCTCCGGACGTCGCTGACCCATTCAGCGATCGGGCTTGGTAACCCGGTGGAATAAGGCGCAACAGCGCACCCGACACGACTCAGGCGAAATCCCGTCCGAGCCCCTGTGTTATGGCAGCTGTGTGTGGGACGCTTTCGAGCGTGCCGGTTTCCTTGGTTCCCCGGTTTACCAACCTGCGCACAGCTGCCACCCATTCGCTTGGTATCGGATGCGGCAGCTCTCGAAATCAAGGGAACTGACAATGAACAATCCATCTGATCTTAAAACCATCGGCTTCACCCCTTTCCTCTACAACTCGGATCAAGCGTTCTTCAACGTCCGCTCCGGCATACCGATCATCAATGCCTTGTCCCAATCCTCCGACCTGCTGTCCCTCGCCAAATCCTTCGCCGAGGATGCTGCTTTCATCAAAGACACCGACCGCCACGCCTGGGCTGCGCATTACCTGACGGTGATGGGCAAAGCCTTGATTGATGATGTGATCCAAGCGCTGATCCCACGACCTGCGCGGACGAAGACCGAGTCTGAAGCTGATCTGTCTGAACGCACCTCTTGATTCAACCCAATACCCTTGTGGGAGCGAGCCTGCTCGCGAATGCGGTGGTTCAGCCACCACATGCTTCGACTGACACTAAGCCTTCGCGAGCAGGCTCGCTCCCACAGGGAATCAGCGGTGGTTTGAGGATTGGGCACAGGCACAAAAAAGCCCCCGCCAGCCGCAAGGCTGACGGGGGCTTTTCAGTTGAGGCGCAGGCTACATCTCCACCTGCGTCCCCAACTCGATCACTCGGTTTAACGGCAGATTGAAGAACCGCAAATTGCCATTGGCATTCTTCAACATGAACGCAAACAGCGCCTCACGCCAACGCGCCATCCCCTCGAGTTTCGAGGCAATTACCGTCTCGCGACTGAGGAAGTAGGTCGTGCGCATCGGGCTGAAGTCGAGGTCTTCGAGGTGGCACAGCTTCAACGCCTGCGGCACGTCGGGCTCGTCGGTGAAGCCGAAGTGCAGGATCACCCGGAAGAAGCCCTCCCCGTGCGCTTCGACTTCGAAACGCCGCGATGGCGGGACGCGCGGGATGTCTTCGTAAACCACCGTCAGCAGCACCACTTGCTCGTGCAAAACCTGGTTATGCAGCAGATTGTGCAACAGCGCATGCGGCACCGCGTCGGAGCGGGCGGTGAGGAACACGGCGGTGCCCTGTACGCGATGCGGCGGTTGCACGCGGATGCTGCTGATGAAGATCGGCAGCGGCAGCGCGCCTTCGTCGAGGCGTTCGACCAGCAGTTGTTTGCCGCGCTTCCAGGTGGTCATCAGCACGAACAGGGCGATACCGGCGATCACCGGGAACGCGCCGCCCTGAACGATTTTCGGCACGTTGGCGGCGAAGTACAGACCGTCCACCAACAGGAAGCCGAGCAGCACCGGTACCGCGAGGATCGGTGGCCATTTCCACAGCAGCAGCATGACCGCCGACACCAGAATGGTGGTCATCAGCATGGTGCCGGTCACTGCCACGCCGTAGGCCGAGGCCAGTGCGCCGGAGGATTCGAAGCCGATCACCAGCAGCACCACGCCGACCATCAGCGCCCAGTTCACCGCGCCGATGTAGATCTGGCCTTGTTCGTCGCTAGAGGTGTGCTGGATGTACATGCGCGGGATGTAACCGAGCTGGATCGCCTGGCGGGTCAGGGAGAATGCACCGGAAATCACCGCTTGCGAGGCGATCACCGTGGCCAGGGTCGACAGGCCGACCAGCGGAATCAGCGCCCAGCTCGGTGCCAGCAGGTAGAACGGATTGCGCGCGGCGTCAGGGTTTTCCAGCAGCAATGCGCCCTGGCCGAAGTAGTTGAGCACCAACGCCGGCAGCACCAGCAGGAACCAGGCGCGGGCGATCGGCTTGCGGCCGAAGTGGCCCATGTCGGCGTACAGCGCTTCCGCGCCGGTCAGCGCCAGCACCACGGCGCCGAGAATTGCGACGCCCATGCCTGGGTGCACAACGAAAAAATTCACCGCCCACATCGGGTTCAGTGCGTGCAGCACTTCCGGCGTGTGACTGATGCCGTACACCCCGAGGGCGCCGAGGACTAGGAACCAGGTGACCATGATCGGCCCGAACAGAATGCCGATCCGCGCGGTACCGTGGCGCTGGATCAGAAACAGCGCGACCAGCACCACCAGCGACAGCGGCACCACCCAGTGATCGATGCCTTCAAACGCCAGGCCCAGGCCTTCGATCGCCGACAGCACCGAAATGGCCGGGGTGATCATGCTGTCGCCATAAAACAGCGCCGCGCCGATCAGCCCGCACACCACCAGCAGCGTACGCAGACGCTTGCGCCCCGCCGCTGCCCGCCGTGCCAGTGCAGTGAGGGCCATGATGCCGCCCTCGCCCTGGTTGTCGGCGCGCAGGACGAACATCATGTACTTGATCGAGACCACCCAGATCAGCGACCAGAAGATCAACGACAGAATGCCGAGCACACCGTCGTGATTGACCGGCACACCATAACCGCCGGAAAACACTTCCTTGAGGGTGTACAACGGGCTCGTGCCGATGTCGCCATAAACTACCCCGACTGCCGCGACCAGCATGCTCAGCGGTCTGCTTGCCGAACCCTCGGCGCCCGCCGCATGACTACTTGCCTGACCCATCCAACACTCCTGATCTCGATACTGGCTTCTTTGAAGGAAGCACTATGCTTTGTAGTGCAGCATGCGCTGTTTTACCTGTTGTTACAGACCAATGATTGACTGCACGAAATCGGTAAAGCTCAACGGCGCGAAGCATAGCGCAGCACTCGTCGTATTTCCCCGTATAAAGCTGGTCAAGTGCGTTGCCCGCCGCTAGAATTGCGCACTTTTTGATCAGAGGCGCATCTCAAGCGCCCATCCGTCAGCTGCCGCGTGTGGCCAGCGACGTCACAAAACACCGAGGTTAGACATGTCCACCACTCCTGCGCCGGCCAATCCAAAGGTTGGCTTTGTATCTCTGGGTTGCCCGAAAGCACTGGTCGACTCCGAGCGCATCCTGACCCAGCTGCGCATGGAAGGTTATGACGTGGTGTCCACCTATCAGGACGCCGACGTCGTGGTGGTCAACACCTGCGGCTTCATCGATTCGGCCAAGGCCGAGTCGCTGGAAGTGATCGGTGAAGCGATCAAGGAAAACGGCAAGGTCATCGTCACCGGCTGCATGGGCGTGGAAGAAGGCAACATCCGCGACGTACACCCGAGCGTGCTCGCTGTGACCGGTCCGCAGCAGTACGAGCAAGTGGTCAACGCCGTGCACGAAGTGGTGCCGCCGCGTCAGGATCACAACCCGCTGATCGACCTGGTGCCGCCGCAAGGCATCAAGCTGACCCCGCGCCACTACGCGTACCTGAAGATTTCCGAAGGCTGCAACCACAGCTGCTCGTTCTGCATCATCCCGTCGATGCGCGGCAAACTGGTCAGCCGTCCGGTCGGTGACGTGCTCGACGAAGCTCAGCGCCTGGTCAAATCCGGCGTCAAAGAGCTGCTGGTGATCTCGCAAGACACCAGCGCCTACGGCGTCGACGTGAAATACCGCACCGGCTTCTGGAACGGCGCGCCGGTGAAAACCCGCATGACCGAGCTTTGCGAAGCACTGAGCACGCTGGGCGTCTGGGTCCGCCTGCACTACGTTTATCCGTACCCGCACGTCGACGAGCTGATTCCACTGATGGCCGCCGGCAAGATCCTGCCGTACCTGGACATCCCGTTCCAGCACGCCAGCCCGAAAGTCCTGAAGTCGATGAAACGCCCGGCGTTCGAAGACAAGACCCTGGCACGCATCAAGAACTGGCGCGAAATCTGCCCGGACCTGATCATCCGTTCGACCTTCATCGTCGGCTTCCCGGGCGAAACCGAAGAAGACTTCCAGTACCTGCTCAACTGGCTGACCGAAGCCCAGCTCGACCGCGTCGGCTGCTTCCAGTACTCGCCGGTCGATGGCGCGCCAGCGAATGATCTGGATCTGGACGTGGTACCGGACGACGTCAAGCAGGATCGTTGGGAGCGCTTCATGGCGCACCAGCAGGCGATCAGCTCGGCACGCCTGCAAATGCGCATCGGTCGTGAGATCGAAGTGCTGGTGGACGAGGTTGACGAACAAGGCGCGGTTGGCCGCTGCTTCTTCGACGCCCCGGAAATCGATGGCAACGTGTTTATCGACAATGGCAGCAACCTGAAGCCGGGCGACAAGGTCTGGTGCAAGGTGACTGATGCCGACGAATATGATTTGTGGGCTGAGCAGATCTAAGCACCGCAAAATACCTGTGGGAGCGAGCCTGCTCGCGAATGCGCTGGGTCAGTCGCTGTAAATATTGCCTGACACAATGCCTTCGCGAGCAGGCTCGCTCCCACAAGTGAATAGCGCTGTATCCAGAAGCCCCGCTCTTTTCCGAGATACGGGGCTTTTTTGCGGCTATCGTTTAGCGGGGGACGGACTCCCTTGAACCGCACAAGAGGCACACGCACATGCGTCAGCATTCGGTCATCCACACACCGAAAATCAGCGATTACGAAGAACTGACCCGGGTCTGGGAGGCCTCGGTCCGTGCGACTCATCAGTTCCTGCCGGACAGCTATATCGAGCTGTTGCGCAACCTGGTGCTCACCCGCTATCTCGATGCGGTCATGCTGATCTGCACCAAAGACGCCCAGCAGCGCATCACCGGGTTTGCCGGTGTGGCGGCGGGCAAGATTGAAATGTTGTTCATCGATCCTGATCATCGTGGTCAAGGCTTGGGCAAGCAGTTGCTCCGATATGCGATCGAACGGCTCAACGCCGATGAACTCGACGTCAATGAGCAGAACCCGCAAGCCTTGGGTTTTTACGAGAAACAGGGCTTCGAGGTGATCGGCCGCTCCGAAGTCGATGGCATGGGCCAGCCGTATCCGTTGCTGCACATGCGCTTGCGGCAGTCCCAACAGCGCTCAAGCAACGGCTGACACACCATGGCCCCCCTGTGGGAGCGAGCCTGCTCGCGAATGCGGTGTACCAGTCACTGCACACATAGACTGGCAGGACGCCTTCGCGAGCAGGCTCGCTCCCACATTGAATACAGCGCCTGCAAATGGAACCGGGCTTAACCGCTTCCACACAGGTACAATGCCCACCCCTTTTTTGTTACGGCCCTGTCATGACTGACCCGATTCGCCTCTCCAAACGCCTCATCGAACTGGTCGGTTGCTCCCGCCGGGAGGCCGAGCTGTTCATCGAGGGCGGCTGGGTCACCGTGGACGGCGAAGTCATCGATGAGCCGCAATTCAAGGTCGGCGAGCAAAAGGTCGAGCTCGACAAGGACGCCAAGGCCACCGCGCCGGAGCCGGTGACCATCCTGCTTAACGCGCCCGCCGGCATGGATGTCGACAGCGCCATGCAAACGCTCAGCGCGGAAACCCTCAGCGAAGAGCATCGCTACGGCAAGCGTCCGTTGCGCGGGCATTTCCTGCGCCTGACCGCCAGCGCCGACCTGCAGCCCAAGGCCAGCGGCCTGCTGGTATTCACCCAGGACTGGAAAATCCTGCGCAAGCTCACCGCCGACGCAGCGAAGATCGAGCAGGAATACATCGTCGAAGTCGAAGGCGAAATGGCTGCCCACGGCCTCAACCGTTTGCAGCATGGCCTGACCCACAAGGGCAAGGAGCTGCCGCCGGTCAAGGCCAGTTGGCAGAACGAAAACCGTCTGCGCTTCGCCATGAAAAACCCGCAGCCGGGAATCATCGCGCAGTTCTGCGAAGCGGTCGGCCTGAAGGTCATCGGCATCCGTCGCATCCGCATCGGCGGCGTGTCGATCGGCAAAGTCCCGGTCGGCCAATGGCGCTACCTGTCCGGCAAAGAGAAGTTCTAAGACTTCCACTGCCGCCCCACATTCCGGCAGCGCCCGCGAGCGCTGCCCACAACGCATCAGGAATACCGACATGGTTCATAACGACGTACTGCGCAGCGTGCGCTACATGCTCGACATCAGCGACAAGAAAGTTGTCGAAATCATCAAACTGGGCGGCATGGACGTCACGCTCGCCGATGTCATCACCTGGCTCGACAAGAAAGAAGAAGACGAAGAAGGCTTCGTGCGCTGCCCGGACGAAGTCATCGCGCATTTCCTCGACGGCCTGGTGATCTTCAAGCGCGGCAAGGACGAAAGCCGTCCGCCGCAGCCGATCGAAGTGCCGGTGACCAACAACATCATCCTGAAAAAACTGCGTGTGGCCTTCGAACTGAAAGAAGACGACATGCACGCGATCCTCAAGGCCGCCGAGTTTCCGGTGTCCAAGCCTGAACTGAGCGCGCTGTTCCGCAAGGTCGGCCATACCAACTATCGGCCGTGTGGCGACCAGTTGCTGCGTAACTTCCTCAAAGGGCTCACGCTGCGCGTGAGAGCCTGATAGCAGCGGCAAGCTGCAAGCCTCAAGCTAGAAGCTAGAAGCGGCACGGCGGAGTACTGTTTTTAACTTGCCGCTTGCCGCTTGCCGCTTGCAACTCGAAGCAGGCCGCATGGCCCCTCATTCCCTGCAAAAATAGTGGCTCCGCTTTTCGCGGCTGACGACTAGGGTGTAATGACCCCTAATCTTCAGGACTCGCCATGCATCCCTACTTCTCCCTGCAAGGCCGCACCGCTCTGGTGACTGGCGGTACTCGTGGTATCGGCAAAATGATCGCCAAGGCATTCGTCGAGGCGGGCGCCCATGTCTACGTGTGCTCGCGCGACGTCGAAGCCTGCCATCAAACCGCCGAAGAACTTGGCGCCATTGGCATTTGCCACGGCGTGGCGGCAAATCTGGCGACCGAGGAAGGCGTGCGGGATCTGGCCGCGCGCCTGGGTGAGCAGATCACTCATCTGGACATTCTGGTGAACAATGCCGGCACCACCTGGGGCGCGCCGCTGGAGAGTTATCCGGTCAAGGGCTGGGAGAAGGTCATGCAGCTCAACGTGACCTCGGTGTTCAGTTGCATCCAGCAGTTTCTGCCGCTGTTGCGCAAGGCTGGCTCGGCGGCGAATCCGGCGCGGATCATCAATATCGGTTCGGTGGCGGGGATTTCTTCGTTTGGCGAGCAGGCATATGCCTACGGGCCGAGCAAGGCCGCTCTGCATCAGTTGTCGCGCATACTGGCGCGGGAACTGGTAAGCCAGCACATCAATGTCAACGTGATTGCACCGGGGCGGTTCCCGAGCAAGATGACCCAGCATATTGGTAATGATGAACAGGCGTTGGCTGAGGATACTGCGCTGATTCCGATGAAGCGCTGGGGGCGTGAGGAAGAGATGGCGGCGCTGGCGATCAGCCTGGCGAGTACGGCGGGGGCTTATATGACCGGGAATATCATTCCTCTTGATGGTGGATTCAGTCTGTAGATCGGCGGTGCGGCATTCGCGAGCAGGCTCGCTCCCACAGGGATTTCGTACACAACGCAGCTACATTGTGGGAGCGAGCCTGCTCGCGAAGAGGCCAGCCCTGTCACCACCAGACTTGAAGCGAGCCGGGTTATCATGCCCGCCCTACCCCGCTTCGATCCCAGACCATGACTTACAGCGTCTCCCCCATCGGCTTCGTGCGCTCCTGCTTCAAGGAGAAGTTCGCCATCCCCCGCCAGCCGCAACTGGCACCGGCCGCCCGTGGCGTGCTGGAACTGGTCGCGCCGTTCGATCAGGGTGACGCCGTGCAGGGGCTGGAGCAGATCAGTCATGTTTGGCTGTTGTTTCTGTTCCACCAATCCCTGGAAGACAAACCGCGCCTGAAAGTGCGCCCGCCACGCCTGGGCGGCAACAAGTCGATGGGCGTGTTCGCCACCCGCGCCACGCACCGGCCGAACGGCATCGGGCAATCGGTGGTGAAGCTGGACGGGATCGAAGCCAATCGGCTGTTTATCTCCGGGATCGATCTGCTCGACGGCACGCCGGTGCTGGATATCAAACCCTATGTGCCCTACGCCGATATCATCCCGGGGGCGACCAATGACATCGCCAGCGCCGCGCCGCACTTGATCGACGTGCAGTGGGCGGATTCGGCTTTGAAACAGGCGCACGCCCACGCTCAGCGCCTCGATGAGCCGTTGGTTGAGCTGATCGAGCAGTGCCTGGCGCAGGATCCGCGCCCGGCGTATCAGACGCCGGCGCCGGAACGTGAATATGGTGCGCAGTTCTGGGACCTGGACGTGCGCTGGCATTACCCGACGCCCGAACAGATCCGCGTGCTGGAAGTCATCCCGGCCGAGGCATAAAACTCGCAAACGAAAAAGCCCGCGCTGCCTTCTCAGGCAACGCGGGCTTTTACTGTCACACCGAAAAACCAACTGTGGGAGCGAGCCTGCTCGCGAAGGCGTCGTGTCATGCAACATCAACGTTGATGACAGACCGCATTCGCGAGCAGGCTCGCTCCCACAGGTATCGCAGGTTATTTTTCGACGAACGCACGCTCGATCAGGTAATCACCCGGCTCGCGCATCCGCGCCGAGATCTTCAGGCCGAAGCTGTCGAGCACTTCGCTGGTCTCGTCGAGCATGCTCGGGCTGCCGCAAATCATCGCGCGGTCGTCCTGCGGGTTGATCGGTGGCAGGCCGATGTCGCTGAACAGCTTGCCGCTGCGCATCAGGTCAGTCAGGCGGCCCTGATTCTCGAACGGCTCGCGGGTCACGGTCGGGTAGTAGATCAACTTGTCACGCAGCGCTTCGCCGAAGAACTCGTTCTGCGGCAGGTGCTCGGTGATGAATTCGCGGTAGGCGACTTCGTTGACGTAACGCACACCGTGAACCAGGATCACTTTTTCGAAGCGCTCGTAGGTTTCCGGGTCCTGAATGACGCTCATGAACGGCGCCAGACCGGTGCCGGTGCTCAGCAGGTACAGGTGCTTGCCCGGGTTCAGGTCATCGAGAACCAGCGTGCCGGTAGGCTTCTTCGAGATGATGATCTCGTCGCCTTCCTTCAAGTGCTGCAGCTGGGAGGTCAGCGGACCGTCCTGCACTTTGATGCTGAAGAATTCGAGATGCTCTTCCCAGTTCGGGCTGGCGATCGAGTAAGCGCGCATAAGCGGGCGGCCGTTGGGCTGTTGCAGGCCGATCATCACGAACTGACCGTTCTCGAAGCGCAGGCCCGGATCGCGGGTGCACTTGAAGCTGAACAGAGTGTCGTTCCAGTGATGAACACTGAGGACACGCTCGTGGTTCATGTTGCTCATGTACGTTTGACTCCTGGAGATTGGTCTGCGCGGCTCAATGAGGCTCAACGTGCGCAATTGCATCGCATTCTAATAGCGACGACAATATCTGTTAACTGGATTATTAAGATAAGGGTTATCGGTTATATCGATATGCGATTTACTCTCCGTCAACTGCAAGTCTTCGTCGCCGTCGCCCAGCAGGAAAGCGTATCCCGTGCTGCGGGTCTGCTCAACCTCTCGCAATCGGCGGCCAGCACTTCGATCACCGAGCTTGAGCGCCAGTCCAGCTGCCAGCTGTTCGACCGCGCCGGCAAACGCCTGAGCCTCAACGCCCTTGGCAAACAACTGTTGCCGCAAGCGGTGGCCCTGCTCGACCAGGCCAAGGAAATCGAAGACCTGCTCAATGGCAAATCCGGTTTCGGCTCTTTATCAGTGGGGGCGACGCTGACCATTGGCAACTATCTGGCCACCCTGCTGATCGGCAGCTTCATGCAGCGGCACCCCGAAAGCCAGGTCAAGCTGCACGTGCAGAACACTGCCAATATCGTGCAACAAGTCGCCCACTACGAAATTGATCTGGGTCTGATTGAAGGCGATTGCAGTCACCCGGACATCGAAGTGCAGAGTTGGGTCGAGGATGAGCTGGTGGTGTTTTGCGCGCCGCAGCATCCGTTGGCCAAACGCGGCAGTGCGACGATGGAAGAGCTGACCCATGAGGCATGGATTCTGCGCGAACAGGGTTCCGGCACGCGGCTGACCTTCGACCAGGCCATGCGTCACCATCGCAGCGCGCTGAATATTCGCCTGGAGCTGGAACACACCGAAGCGATCAAACGTGCAGTGGAATCAGGCCTGGGGATTGGCTGCATTTCGCGGCTGGCCCTGCGCGATGCGTTCCGGCGCGGCAGTCTGGTGCCGGTGGAGACGCCGGGTCTGGATCTGGCGCGGCAGTTCTACTTCATCTGGCACAAACAGAAATACCAGACCTCGGCCATGCGCGAGTTTCTCGAGCT
>NZ_RAZO01000193.1:1752-3109 GCF_004307535.1 Pseudomonas sp. Sample_9 | reverse complement strand
AATGTCAGCGGAATCAGCACCACGTTGAGCAGCACCAATTGGCGGAACGCCGCTTCGCCGGTGAAGGCGGCGCGCAGGCCGTCGAGCGAATAGCCGGACGCGTTGAGGATGCGTTTCAGGCCGGTCTGGCCCTTGAAAGGTGACATAAGGAGAAACCAGCCAAAAAGGAGTGGGGAAGCTAGATCAACGAAAGTCAAAAAAGCGTGAAACCGCCAGCCATCACTGGCTGGGAATTGACTCAAGTTGTTGCAGCAGTAAAGCCGCCTGCGTGCGAGTGCGCACATTCAATTTGCGAAAGATCGCCGTGACGTGGGCCTTGATGGTCGCTTCCGACACGCTCAACTCATAAGCGATCTGCTTGTTCAGCAATCCCTCGCAGACCATGGTCAGCACGCGGAACTGTTGTGGCGTCAGGCTGGCCAGGCCATCGCTGGCGGCTTTCGCCTCATCCGACACACTCACTGCTTCGAACGCTTGCGGCGGCCAGAACACGTCGCCATCGAGCACCTTGCGCACCGCTTCCTGAATCACGCTCAGATCGCTGGACTTGGGAATGAAGCCACTGGCGCCGAACTCGCGGGACTTGACCATCACCGAAGCTTCTTCCTGGGCCGAGACCATCACCACCGGAATCTGCGGATACTGTCCGCGCAGCAGCACCAGCCCGGAAAAACCGTAGGCGCCGGGCATGTTCAGGTCCAGCAGGACCAGATCCCAGTCAGCCTTTTCGGTCAGGCGCGCTTCCAGTTCGGCGATGCTCGCCACTTCCACCAGTCGCACGTCCGGGCCAAGGCCCAGCGTCACCGCTTGGTGCAGGGCGCTGCGAAACAGGGGGTGATCATCGGCAATCAGGATGTCGTATGTGGCCATTTTTCAAATGATCCTGTTTTTGATGGCAGACGCGGTAGATTCCGGTCTGGCCAAAGCAACTCGAGACAACGCTTGTAAGCGCTATCCACAGGGGCACGTTCAACGCCAATCAACAGCAAACACGGCGTCTCAAACCTTGGCCGCACCCTAATCGGCGCCAAGCATGCCCAGCGCAGCCGGGGTGGTCAAGCAAGATGGCCAGCGCTGTGAACAGTATGGGCCACTATCGGGCCAACTCCGGCTGCGGCTTTCGTATATAGGGCAACAGCTCGGCGTGAGCGGGCGTTGATTCATTCATGTCCAGTTGCTGCTTGGCCCCGAGGTAATGCTGGCTGAACACATCGAAATAGGCGTCCAGCGCCGAGGCGGCATCGCTGTCACCGGCCAGTTCCAGGCACAACGCCGCGACTTCGGCGGTGCACAGGTGCTCGCTGCGGGTCGAACGGCGCAAGCGATAGCGCGAGAGTTTGTCGGGCAGCAGGCTGAG
>NZ_RAZO01000193.1:0-1652 GCF_004307535.1 Pseudomonas sp. Sample_9 | reverse complement strand
TGCGGGTCGAACGGCGCAAGCGATAGCGCGAGAGTTTGTCGGGCAGCAGGCTGAGAATCGGCAAACGATCGAAATACGGACTCTTGCGAAAGATCTTGCGCGCCTCGGTCCAGGTCGCATCGAGCAGAATGAACAACGGGCGCTTGCTGCTTTCGATGCTCACTGTGTTGGTCACCCGCGACGGTTCGACGTATTCACCCGGAAACACCAGATACGGCTGCCACTGCGGATCGTTGAGCAGTGCGAGCATCTGCGGGTCGGGCTCGGTGCGTGACCAGATGAACGCGTGGTTGTCGCGCACCACATCGGCAATCAGCCAACCGGTGTTGCTTGGCTTGAACACTTCCTTGCCGGTCATGATCAGGCACACGCCAGAACGGGTGTCGACGCTTGGCCGCCACGCGCACAGGCAATGACTTATGATCACTCGGCAATCGCGGCAACGCTCGGAGCGAAAGCCGCGCGCCTGAATCGGCTTGATGCCTTCGTCTTCGCGCTGATCGCGCAGGCGGGCCACGGCGTTGGGGGCATGGATCATCGCAGGCAATACCGGCAGACAGGGAAACTCGACACGAAAGACACTCGGCAGGGCAATAAAGGCCGGCAGTTTACCAGAGCGACGGCCACAAGCCTGTACCGTCCAGACCGGCTCCCCTATAATTCGCCGCCACTGAACGCACCGCCCCGTGACGGGTCGAACCACCAGTCACCGAATCAGGAGAGTTTCATGCTGCGCCTTATCGTTCCCACCGCTGCCATTCTGCTGGCGTCGTCCTTTACCGCTCAGGCTGCGTCCCTGAGTGAGCAGAATCTGAACCGAGAGCTGCGCAACGTCGCCGCCCAAAGCAGCGTCGGCACGCCACGGGCGATCAATGAAGACATTCTTGATCAAGGCTACACCGTCGAGGGCACGCAGCTGATCAACCATCTGAGCGTGCAAAAGAGCCACGCCGACAAGATGCGCGCCGATCCCAAGGCTGTGTATTTCCAGTTGGGCGCGTCGGTGTGCAACAACCCGTCGTACCGCAAGCTGATGGCCAAGGGCGCGATCATGCGTTACGACTTCACCGAAGTGAAAACCAACAAAGCGATCGGCTCGGCCAGCTACCAGGAATCCGATTGCCCGAAAGCCGCTCCAGCGAAGAAGAAGTAATCAGCGCGAAGCCTTGGCGCGCCGCTGTTCATCCTCGGCGCGCAATTCCGCTACCAACGCCTGCAGATAGCGCGAGCGACGCTCGCCGCCAGCCAATCGTCGGCAGCACTCTTCTTCGAGACTCAATTGATGCGTCTCGGCCGACTCCTGCAACATTCGATACAGCTGCGTATCGATCTCCAGAACCACTCTGACCATGCATCCCGCCTCCTTGCCACCCACGAATCCTTGAATTGCCTCGCCTTGCGCAAACGCAAGGTCGTCTTGCGACGTCTGTAATTGAGTAAATCAGAGTGATGGCCCTTCGCGACACGTTCAGACGAGCGGCGGGGCTTTGGCGCAAATCAGCAAGCGGTTGCCAGGCAAAACGTTACAGCGCACTGTTCAAGTCAGCGCGAATGCGTGCGAGGGTCTAGATTGAGAGTATTCCCGATCATTCGTTAACGGCAGAAATGGAACTGCCGGCCCTGTGTGTTTTTGCAGTGCGGCCCGGACGCTG